>DAOWFB010000082.1 GCA_030638205.1 Thalassospiraceae bacterium | reverse complement strand
GTAAATTCGTGCCGGTGCGCTTTCAACATGGGCGAACCCCGGATTCCACATTAGCGAACCGTAGCCGAACACCCAAAAGTCATCGTTTGATAATTTATTTACAGCTTTAGTTTTTTTTACCATAAAGCGCATGGTAGTCTTCTTGTGGGGCGACAACAAGAAAACAGCGTGGTGGGCAGTATGTTGTTTTAGGGGAGCAAATTTGCCAAATAAATATAAAGATAAAAACGACCTTGGTGGGTTTGATCACCCTTCGCTCAATTACAAGCCGCCAAAATCATTAAAAATGTTCAATGCCTCAATTGTCCTTGCGTTTAGCAGCGTATTGGTTGTGGGGCTGTGGTCGCTCTTGTGGTTTGGAGTTGCCAGTTTTGCAAAAAAACAAATAGCAAACTGGATCGCAGATGAAAATTCGCGTGGAAATAAAATAACGTTCCAAAATAAAGATCTAAGCGGATACCCGGGCAGAATAATTTTGTCTTATGATGCCCCTAAAATAAACTCGCCCGCAATTTCTGCCACAACCGAACAGGCAATAATCACCATCAAGCCGTGGATGCCGTGGCAGGGCAATGTTGCCCTTGGCGGTAAAACATCCATCGCCATCGTCACCGCTGATGGTGAATACAATCTTTCCGGTAGTATTGAAAAATTTAATTTAGCTGTTAATCCCGGCGACACATTGCCCGATAGTGTAAATCTGGATATTGCAAAGCTTGACCTTGTGGATAGCGTTTCTAATCTTGGTTTCAAAGCAGATGAAATAAAAATAAATATGGTTTCAAATATTGCGGCCAATCAATCATCCAACCGGGCATCCGCTGCCATGAAAATTACTGCCCATGCGAAAAATATGGTTTTGCCGTGGGGCGAAGACGCACCCATTTCAAATAAATTTCAGATGGTAGAATTTTCAGGAAAAATATCAGGCCCGTTAACTGTCAATGGCGGCATAAATGCAATATTTAAAAATTGGCGCGATAATGGCGGAAAGGTGATGGTTGATAGTGTTGTTCTGCGCGGTAATCCGCTTGCGGTATCGGGTAGTGGAAATATTTATCTAGATGAAAACATGCAACCAGCCGGGCGGTTGACCGCAAAAATAACTGGGCTACTTCCGACCATTAACCGCTTCAGGGATGCCGACCTAATTCGTGATAGCGACGCGGTGGTTGCAAAAATGACCCTTGCTGCATTTTCACAAAAAACCGGCGACGGTAGATCGTTTCTTAACCTTGGGGTAGAGGTAAAAGAAAATATTATTTATCTGGGGCCTATTGCCATAGGCAAATTTCCGCCTCTAACGTGGCAATAAAGACGTGGTAATAAAGATGCGGGAAATTTAGTCTTCCGGTTTTATGTCCGGCTTGTCCTGACCCATTTCAATAATACCGCTGCGAATTTCGCGGGTACGGCTGAACATGGTTTCAAGTAAATCGCCTTCATCATTTCTGATTGCACGCTGAAGATTGTTCAAATCTTCGCCAAAGCGGCCAAGAATATCCAAAATTGCATCTTTGTTATTTAAACATACATCGCGCCACATAACCGGATCTGATGCGGCAATGCGGGTGAAATCACGAAAACCGCCTGCGGAATATTTCATAACTTCACGTTTGCTATCGTCTTCCATGTCGGTCGCGGTGCCAACAATGGTGTAGGCAATTAATTGTGGCAGGTGCGATGTTATGGCCAGCACTTGGTCGTGGTGATCTGCGTCCATTTCTTCAACCTTCATTCCGCACGCTTCCCACAGGGCGCGAACTTTTTTTACCGCGTCCGTATCGGTTTTTGCGGTTGGGGTCAGCACACACCAGTGACCGTTAAACAATGATGCGTACCCTGCTTCCGGCCCGGAAAATTCCGTTCCCGCCACCGGATGCGCCGGAACTAAATGAACACCATCCGGCAATACGCCATCAAGGTCTTTAATAACCGATGCCTTGGACGAACCAACGTCGCTAACAATTGCACCGTTTTTTAATGATCCTGAAATTGCCTTGCCCACAGCTCCAATGGTTCCCAACGGTACGCACAAAACTACAAGGTCGGCATCAGCCACAGCCTTGACCGCATCGGTTGTGTAGCTATCGCCAAGGCCCAATTTTTCTGCCTTTTCAAGGGTTTGGCTACTGCGCGTGGCAATGGCAATATGGTCTGCCAAGCCACGTTCGCGCACCGCGCGGGCCAATGATGAGCCAATAAGGCCGATACCGATTATCGCTATACGTTCAAAAATTGGCTTGTTTGGCTGTGACATAATTAATTCATTTCAGATTTCATAAAACGATCAAGGGCATCAATGCATGCCTGCATTTCATCTTCTCGGCCAATGGAAATTCGCAAACAGTTTGCTAAGCCATAGGCATTCATTTGGCGAACAATAATTGAATTGTTACGCAAGAACTTATCAGCAGCTTTGGCAGTTTTTCCGTTTTCACCATCAAACTGTGCCAGAACAAAATTACCGACACTGTTTGTTGTTTCAATTCCCATATTACGTAATGCGTTTTGGGTTTTTTCAATCCATTCAATATTGTGTTCGCGTGATTTATTAAAAAATTCCGTATCTTCTAGCGTGGCAATGCCCGCTGCTTGGGCCACAGATGAAACATTAAACGGCCCACGCACACGGTTAATAACATCGGCTATTTCCGCCGGCATATATGCCCAGCCAAGACGTATCCCGCCCAAGGCAAATATTTTGGAAAACGTTCTGGTCATGACCGTATTATTGCCCTGATCTACCAGCTCGAACCCCGGGGTGTAATCATCGCGTGATACAAATTCGGCATAGGCCGCATCAATTACCAATAAAACATTTGTCGGTAACCCGGCACGCAGGCGTTGCAGTTCGCTAGCACCCAAGTATGTTCCGGTTGGATTATTAGGATTAGCTAAAAATACAATCTTGGTTTTGTCTGTAACGGCTGCCAATAATTTATCAACGTCGGTTGTGAGATCGGTTTCGCCTGCGGCAATTGGGGTTGCGCCCGCAGCCTTGGCCGCTATGGGGTACATTAAAAAACCGTGTTCGGTGTAAAGCACCTCGTCACCCGGCCCGGCATAGGAATATGCCAGCAAGCTTAAAATTTCGTCTGACCCGGCACCGCAAACAATGCGTGCGGGGTCAAGACCAAAGCGTTTGCCAATTGCATCCGTTAGCTGACTTGCAGAGCCATCGGGGTAGCGGTTCATGGACCCGGCAACATCGGTTAGGGCGCTAACCGCCTTAGGCGATGGCCCAAATGCACCTTCGTTGGATGAAAGTTTGATAACGTCTTTCTTTCCCCCTTTATTATTTTTGATGCCACCTTCGCCGGGGACGTAAGGGTCAATATCCATTATGCCCGGACGCGGAGATATAAAAGGGGTGCTCATGTTATCTTGTCCTATCGTCAGGATTTGTAATTTCTGCCCTGCAAGTCGGGCCCAAGGTCTTCTTCGGTTAGCGGCAAGGCGTATCCACCCAGTTTAAGGATGCGGTTTATATCGCCACCAAATGTTTTGCATTCGGTTTTAACTGCTTCGAATCTTGGGTCTGTTTCTTCGATAAATCCGTCGACCTCAACCAGCTTTAACCATATTTGCGGTCTGGCTGGGTCGCCCCAGTCTGCGGCAAATACTAAATCAAACCCGGATTTTTCCATTGCCCGGGCAAATGATGTTTCCGGCAATTCACCACCGCTTTCAAATACAATATAGGTGCGATCGTGCCCTGTGGGTTCCATTTCAACCGGGCATATAACCAATGCTTCGCGCTCGGCCGAACGGGCATTGCCGGGCCCGGCAAATGGCAAGCGGGCAATAACGCGGGGCGTTCCTTCGCCGGTGGTGGCCAGCCTGCGCCACCATGGATTATCATCACGGCGCACCGGCACGGGTATTATGCCGACGATGACTTCTTGGTTTTGCACAACCTCAACCAACCTACGGGTTGATGAATATGGGGTCATCGGGGTGAAGCTTCCGTATTGATCGCGGGCCAGATCCCAAAACCCTTCGCAATCGTCACCAACAAAAACACCAACCGAAAACGGCCCTTCGGAGCTAAGGGTGGCATTAATTAATTCCCGCCAGATGCGCACCAATTCCCGCTTGGGAAACGGCCCTTTGTGGCGTTCTAGCAGGCGGTATACAATCTCGGCCTCGCGCGCCGGGCGGATCTTGATTTTATCGCCTTTTTTTGCGCTGCGGACACCTTCGATTATTTCCGTGCGCTCCATGATTAGATCGTGGAGCTGGTCATCAATGGCATCTATGGCGCGGCGCAGTTCTTCAAGGGTTTTCATCGGTACTTAACCTATATTTGGCCT
>DAOWFB010000081.1 GCA_030638205.1 Thalassospiraceae bacterium | reverse complement strand
TTGTTTTGCCGATGGTGCCAAAATTTCTTTCCAGTTTTTCGGCGCGCTCGTCAAGCAGCCTGACATCTTTTAATAATTTTCCGACCTCGGCCTGTATTACGTCGGCTTGCTCGCGCATGTTAACATCTTTTAAAACTGCACGAACAGTATTGAGCATGGCCATCATGGTTGACGGCGAAACAATATAAACCCGCCGGCGTTGGGATTCCTCAATTACGTTTTGAAAATTTGCGTGAATTTCGGCATAGACTGCTTCCGATGGTAAAAACATCAGCGCCGATTCTGCGGTTTCACCGGGGATTATATATTTTTCTGCTATGGCCACGATGTGTTTTTTTACATCTGCTGTAAATGAACGCCCGGCAATTTTGCGGCCATCATCATCGGTTGCGCTTTGCAATGCGCGGTACGATTCCAACGGAAATTTTGAATCAATTACTATGGAACCGGGCGGATTGGGTAATTTTAAAATGCAGTCCGGCCGTTTGCCGTTTGAAAGGGTTTCTTGAAAATCATAAACATCCTTTGGCAGGGCATCGGTTACCAGATTTTCAAGTTGCACCTCGCCAAACGCCCCACGGGCTTGTTTGTTGGAAAGAATATCCTGCAAGCCCACTACCTGATTGGAAAGATCCTTCATATTTTGCTGGGCGCTATCTATTACCGCAAGGCGTTCGTGTACCTGCTTCATGGCTTCACCGGTTTTTTCGGTGTGTACGTTAAGCCCATCGCCAAGGCGTTTTGATGCCGCTTCAAGGCGTTCTTCCAGTGTGCGGCGTAATTGTTCGTGCCCGGTTGTATTGGCTTCGCCCATGGCCTTTATCAGGCCCATAATTTCGCCCATGGTCACGGCGTCAGAATCCGCGCCCTTGGCGCGCACAATCCAAAACAATGCCACCACTGCCATGGCCGCCACGGTGATAGATATTATTACTAGAATTAGTCCTGTTTCCATGTTTGCCAATTTGCCTGATTGGGCGCTAAAAGGCAAAAGAAACAGGATTTTTAGGTGGTTTAACCTGTGTGCTGGTCGCCGAATTCGCGGGCAATGGCCTTGAATTCATCCTCAACTTTATCAAGAGCCGCAACCACATCGGGGTCAAAGTGCTGGCCTGCGCCTTCGCGAATTATTGTCATGGCTTTTTCATGGGGAAAGGCTGGCTTATAAACTCTGGCAGAGATTAATGCATCATAAACATCGGCCACCGCCATTAACCTGCCGGATATGGGTATTTCATTTTCTTTTAGGCCATTAGGGTATCCGCTGCCGTCCCATTTTTCGTGGTGGGTTACGGCTATTTCTCGGGCCAAACGTAAAAACGAAGTTGATCCCATTTTATCTTCGGCAATTTTTAACGCATCACTGCCGATTTGGGCATGGGTTTTCATTAATTCAAACTCTTCATCGGTGTGTTTGCCCGGCTTTAATAATATATTATCGGGGATTCCGACCTTGCCTATGTCGTGCAGGGGCGCAGATTTATATAAAAGATCTATGGTTTCATCATCAAGCTCATCACAAAATGTTGGATGCGGTTGTAGATGAATTGCCAATGCCCGAACATAACGCTGAGTTCTTAAAATATGCTGCCCGGTTTCATTGTCACGCGCTTCGGCCAATGATGCCAGTGAAAGAATTGTAACGTCGCGGGTAAGGCTAATTTCATTAATATAGCTTTTTAACTGCGCTATCATGGCGTTGGTATGTTTTGCCATTACGCCAAATTCATCGGTGGTGCTAACTGGTACGCGTACGTCTAGCTTTCCATTCGCTATGTTTGTCAGTACGTTTGTTTCATGGCCAAAGAATAGTTTTAGGTTTGTGCTGTATGACGAAATAACATTTAGCGTATGCGGTAAAATTACCGCCAGCACGAACAAGAATTCTTTGATGATTGATGTTCTGGCCTCTGCCAGCGGCATTGTTTTTCCAACCTCGACTATCCAATCTAAATCTTTAATAACCAAAAGCATGAAAATAGTTATCAACACAATAACGGAAATTGTTGCAAACAGCGCCACCTTTTGCGAAAGGGGAAAATACACTTTTTCAGGGCTAAGGTCGGCTTTGGTTTCTTCGATTAGTTTTCCGACAATCCTTTCGCGTTCAAGAGAAAGGTCAATAGCGGCAAAAAAACCAAGCCCGAATACGCCAACAAATACCTTTAATCCACTGGTAAGCGGGAACCCGTATGCGATGGTGTTGTAAACCGCCAACCCCAATGCGCTGGCCACAAATAGCAGAATTTCCATTTTGAAAGACCGGGCGGTTTGCTTTTCCAATGGCGCCCCATCAATAATGGTGGCGATTAGACGCCCCCTTAGGGCATATTGCGCAGTAATGGCCACAAATACCGGAATAATTACCTGAATAGGCGAAAGGCTGTCGATAAACGGACAAACCTGTATGCCATAAATTGGTATAATAATAGCCGCCAATAGGTAATGAGCTGTTGTGCGCATGGGGTTGTATTTAGTCATTTTTATCCTACTTACCAGCAGTTAGAATGCGCATGTTATATAGTAAATAGTTAAAGGCAAAATTATGACCGTTCTTCCCATTCTCATAGCCCCCGACCCCAAACTGAAGGCCAAGGCCAAAAAGGTCGATGCGGTAGATGATGAAACCCTGAAACTGATGAATGACATGGTGGAAACCATGCATAGCGCAAATGGCATCGGCCTTGCCGCACCACAGGTAGGCGTATCAAAGCGGATTATTGTGGTTGATATTTTGCCTAAGGATGAAAGGGGCCGCCCAATTCGCATGGCCAACCCTGAAATAATTTGGGCCTCGGAAGAAGACGAATTGCGCGAAGAAGGATGCCTTTCGTTGCCTGACCAATACGCAGATGTACTCAGGCCAAAAAACGTTAGGGTGCGTTACGTTGATCATGAAAATGAAATACGCGAAATTGACGCCGAAGGCATGTTATCTGTTTGTGTTCAGCATGAAATCGATCACCTCGAAGGAACTCTTTTTGTGGATTATCTTTCAACGTTAAGGCGTAAGATGATAATTCGTAAACTGCAAAAAATACAAAAATTAGCAGAGGCAAATGCATGAATGTTACGCCGCTTAGACTGGTATTTATGGGAACGCCCGAATTTTCGGTTCCGGCATTAAGGCTGCTTGTCGAAGCCGGAAATGACATTGTCGCAGTTTATACCCAGCCACCACGTCCAGCCGGCCGGGGCAAGAAAGAACAAAAATCTGCAGTTCACATTGCGGCAGAAGAACTGGGCCTTGAGGTCAGGGTGCCAACATCGCTAAAGGGTGGTGATGAAATAAAAGCGTTTGAAGAATTAAAACCGGATGGGGCCATAGTTGTTGCCTACGGGCAGATATTGCCACTGCAAATATTGGAAATTCCGTCGATGGGATGCTTTAACATTCATGCATCATTGTTACCGCGCTGGCGTGGTGCGGCACCAATTCATCGGGCCATTATGGCGGGCGATAGTGAAACCGGTGTTTGTATAATGCAAATGGAGCAAGGCTTAGATACCGGCCCGGTGATAGCATCAGAATCGATAAACATAAATAGCAAAACAAACGTAGAAGAATTAATGGATAGCCTTTCCAAAATGGGTGCACGACTTATGCTGGCAACATTGACGGGTGTTCAGGTAGACAATATAGAAGCCGACCCACAAGATGACGAAAAAGCAACCTACGCCGCCAAGATAGATAAATCTGAAACAAGAATTAGCTGGAACGCCACAGCCGATGAGATATCGCGTCAGGTGCGGGGCCTTTATCCGCTGGCATGGTTTGAAATGAATGGCGATAGGATCCGGGCATTGGTGGTTGAAGTTGTTAATGCCGATGGCAAGCCGGGCGAAGTTATAGCCATCGGCCCAGCCGGACTGGATGTGGCTTGTGCCAAGGGCAGCATCAGGATTGCCCGTTTGCAACGGGCGGGCAAGTCGGCAATGAATTGGGATGAGTTTTCTCGCGGGCGCGGCGCAGGCATTGATATTGGCCAAATGCTGCCGTAAGCGCACGCATTATGGCGCGGAGGTTATTTTCTTTTCATCTTTAGGCACGGATGCGTTGGATGTGGCGGCATCAGCAGATGCGATATATTTCTTGCGTTTTGATTTAAGTACCGGGCGCTTTGATTTGTTGCGGGCATCTTTTAATATGTCACGGATTGTGTCGGTGCCTTGGCGCATTTCGGTCATTATGAATTCAGACCTTTTTACTGGCCCACCAACCGAACGACTTGGAAATAAATTATTCCAAGCAATGGTTTTTACCGATAGGGCACAAAGAACAGAGCCAATGGTTGTGTGGTAACCGGCAATAAGTGCCTCAACCTCACGAAAACGTTCTGCCGATACGTCATCCCAAAAACCTTTACTGCTTCTATCAAAATCATCAAAAAGACGTTTAAGGTGTGCGCTTAGGCCAATAAACATATTTTCAAGGTCTTCGCATACTTCCATAAGTGATATGTTTGATTTTAATTCCCAGTTATTTCTTATTTCTTTTAGTGAGTGCATAAAATTATCGAGAATGGGTGAAATTTCAGCCATGCATTTTTTATAATATGCCAACGACATAAATATATCGCCGTAATCTTCCATGAAGCTGGGTATTTCCATTATGTCGATGTTAAGCCGCTGGGCCATTTGATCTAGCTTTTGCCGTGCAACCGTTACATCGGGGTTGCGGAAAAGTTTCAATATATCATCAAAGTTCTGCACGTTCACATCATCAGAGCCGTAGATTTCCATAATTAATGGGTGGGTAAATTCCATCATGTAACTGCCCAGCTCTTTGCTTTTTTCGGGCGATAGTTTTAATTGGGAAAAATCATTTACTGGCACGTCTTGTTCGCGCAACATAACGCGCAAGGAATAAACATCATAAGACGAAAGGCGTCCAAGTTTTCTAAGTATGGCCACGTCTTTGCGTGATCCGCCGCCCCTGCCCTGCAGTTCTTTGATGGCATCTGCTATTTTCATTTGCCCGCTTCCCGATTGTTGATCGGAAAACAATTCAACCATGCTTTCAAGTTGCCCATTTTTTACCATGCGGGCGTTTTTGAGCATCTTGCTTTCAAATGGAATTATTGAAAGCGGTAGAACGTGCAAAGAATCAAGATCTTTTGCGATATCTGCGTCTGTAAGCATGGTTTTTAATTCCATTTAACCCAATCTGGCATCCTAATGTGTGCGCGATTTTTCTTTTCTTTGGGCCGCTACAATTAATGTTAAATCTAAGGGGGTCATGCCGTATTAGCAAATATATTAAAATCCATAGCAATCTATGGCAATAAACGGCTAAAAAGGGCCATGAGCAGATACAAGATAACAGTAGAATATGATGGCGGGCCCTATGTCGGCTGGCAGCGCCAAGATAACGGCCTTGGCGTTCAGCAGGTGGTGGAAGCGGCAATAGAAAAATTTTGTGGCGAATTTGTCACCGTTTTTTGTGCCGGACGCACCGATGCTGGCGTTCACGCAATTGGTCAGGTTGCGCATTTTGATTTGAGCGACGACCATGACGAAGGTACCGTGCGCGATGCCATAAATTACCATTTAACCCGGGATGGCCAACCCATTGCGGTCATGCAGGCCGAAAAGGCCGACGCCGAATTCAACGCACGGTTCGATGCAAATGAAAGACAATATCTTTACCGTATTTTAAATCGCAGGCCCCGCCCGGCGCTGGAAAAAGGTCGAGTCTGGTGGATTCCGGCGCACCTTGACGAGGTCGCAATGAACGATGCCGCTCAGGTTTTATTGGGCAAGCATGATTTCACATCTTTTCGCGCCAGCTTCTGTCAGGCTAAATCAGCCATAAAAACCCTGGACGAGCTAAGTGTTTTAAGGATTGGCGATGAGGTTCATTTAAAAGTTCGCGCCCGTTCGTTTCTTCACCATCAGGTGCGCAACATGGCGGGTAGCTTAAAAATGGTGGGAACGGGCAAATGGAACAAAGCCGATTTAAAATCAGTACTTGAGGCCAAGGATCGCAGCTGCGGTGGACAAACCGCACCGGCCGAGGGGCTATATCTTGTTCGTGTCGGCTATTGAATGTGATATGTTTTTTTAATGAGCAACAAATCTGAAACGCCCATTACTACCTTAAACACCGGACAAAACGGCGAACAGAATGCCGCGCCCGGTGGCAATGCTGCCGCGCAACCGCCCCGCGATAATCCGCCAATAGTTGGAATTCTTGCGGTCATATTCGGTGTGATGAGCATTTTTACGTGGTCGATACTTTTTGTGCCGCTGGCATTGGTGCTGGGCATTATTGCTCTTTTTATCGGGCAAATAGGCTGGGGCATTGGCGCAATAATTTTAAGC
>DAOWFB010000062.1 GCA_030638205.1 Thalassospiraceae bacterium | reverse complement strand
ATTTTAGTTTCCTCTATCCATTTATTGTCGCTAAATGCAGAAATTCCCGCCCACATGGCCGGGCCGGAAACCGCCCAGGGGCCAAGTTTGTCCTTAACCAATTTAGCGGTTTTATTATCCGTTACGGCAAAGCCAAGACGAACACCGCCTAGTCCAAAAAACTTTCCAAATGACCTTAGAATTATCAATCCCGGCGTGCCCCCATGGGAGCAAAGGGAAAGCTCCGGGGCCACATCGGCAAATGCTTCATCAACCAATAGCGCGCCACCACGCCCGTGCATTTCATCTGCCAGTGCAAGCAGCCCGTCAATTTGATGGGTTTCCCCGGTTGGATTGTTTGGGTTTACCACCACTGCAAATTTTGCAACGCCTGCGGCCTGGGCGCAGGTGCTATGTGCCGGCATCACGCTGTGGCCTGCCTTAATCCAGCATTGTTCATGTTCGCCGTAGGTGGGACCAAGAATAGAAACGCTTGCGGGTTTAAATAATTCTGGCACCAACTGAACCAATGCCTGCGAACCGGGGGCGGCTACGATTTCTGAATTATCAGCCACGCCGTAATAATTGCGCGCAGCATCTAACAACCTGCTCATATTTTCCGTTCCCGGAAGATTGGCCAAAAGATCATCCGGAACGGGGCCCAGCGGATATGGATTGGGATTTATTCCGGTGGAAAGATCTAACCATCCATCATCCGGCACCCCAAAACGGGCAGTTGCCGCAGCAATATCGCCACCATGGGATATTACATGGGGCTTAGAATTTAGGTGTGTTATGGCGGCATCGGTCATGAGAATTAATTATTATCAGATTGTGGGCCAGATTACATGTAAGATTTTTGGCATGAATTGGGTTTTAATTACCTAACTATATGATACCTTTCCAGCCATGAGCGAAACAGCACTCGTCGCATTTGCTACCTTTTTTGCCACCATCGGCCCGGTCGATGTGGCGGCACTTTTTGCTGCCCTAACCGCACGCTCAACTGCCAGCGAACGCAGGGCAATGGCGTTCAAAGGTGTTGGCATTGCCACCATCATATTGCTTGCCTTTGCCTTTTTTGGCGGGGCCGCCCTTGAACGCATGGGCATTACCTTGGCCGCCATGCGGGTCGCGGGTGGCATTTTGCTTTTCCTTATTGCTGTGGATATGGTTTTTGCTAGGGCCTCGGGTGGCACATCAACCACCGAAGATGAAACCGATGAGGCCAAACACAGGCAGGATATATCCGTATTTCCCTTGGCAACACCATTGATAGCCGGCCCCGGAACCATGGGTGCCGTGGTTATGTTAAGTGCCGAAGCGGGCGACGATTTGGTAAAGCTGGGTTCGGTTATTGCGGCATTATTGGTGGTTTTAATCATTTGTTTGGCAGCGCTTATGGTGTCTAGCCAATTGCAGCGACTATTTGGCATTACCGGACTTAATGTATTGTCGCGTGTGGTTGGGGTGTTATTGGCGGCATTGGCTGTTCAGTTTGTGTTTGATGGGCTAAAAAACAGCTCGCTTATATAAATAAAAAAAATCAAGACTTAAGCCAATTCATCATGCTAGAACCCACCCATCATGAGCGAAGAAAAAACCGAAATCACAGAACAAAAAGACGATCCAATCGCCAGCGAAATCCTTGGTCTATTGGGCAGGGGCAAGACCTTGTCATTTAAGGACATTGCAATGGCGCTGGCGGAAAAAAAGCGCAAGCCCAAAGACGGGCCGGAATTATGGCGTAAATACATAACCGCCGTAAAACAACAGGCAGTTCATCTTGCAAGAAAAGGTCGTATTGAAATTGTACGCAAAGGCCAAGTTGCCGACCCGGATGATTTCAAGGGCATTGTAAAGTTACGCCTGCCAGAAAAAAAATAATCATTTTTTGTTTTTTAGTATTCTTTTTTCCGCTTCTCCAACTTGATAGCGATTCATTTTTGTCTTTAATTTTTCCAGCGCTTTGACCGGGTTATAACTACGGCTTACGGCAATTGTTTCAGCCGCCTTTGGTACCGCCAATTTATACCACATATATGCGACAATATAATCCTGCGTTACACCCCAACCTTCTTCATACATGGCACCTAAAATGTGTTGCGCAACTGGGTGTCCCTGTGTCGCCGCCTGTTTATAAAACTTTATGGCCTTGCCATAATCATGTTCAACGCCGCGACCTTTGAAATACATATGTCCAAGATTAAACTGCGCACCCGGATGGTTGCCAAAACTTGCCGCCAAGCGGTACCATTTTGATGCAGAAAAGAAATCTTGCTTTATTCCCGCACCGCTTTCGTAGGCCTTGCCCAAACTGAACTGAGCAGGAACGTGCCCTTGTTCGGCTGCCTTTTTATACCAAAATGCAGAAGCGGCGGGGTTTAATTCTACGCCTTCGCCACGCTCGTAATATCCGCCCAATTGATACTGAGCTTTAATGTCGCCGCTTTCGGCAACTGGTTTTAACTTTTTGACCTTTGATGCAAGTTTTATTTTTTTTACGATTGCCGGATCGTATTCAGGGTCGCCCTTTAATACCCACAAGGTACCGCCGCCGATAATAACAAGAATTGCAATGGCTAAAATAAGGCGTTTCATTTATTTCCCGTCACCTAAATTAACCCGCACCCATAATCGCCAATAGTTAAACGGGTTTTCTATTGTTAGTATTGGGCGCTACCAACAACTTTTTCCTTTGGAATATTTTCATCCGGTTTGGAATAACACGTTACATCACCTATTGATTTATAGCATGTTACTTTGGGCGCGGGATTAGCCTCGTCTTCAACACAATATGTACGCCCCTGTTCACGGCGAACGGTTGAGCAATCCTTTCCACTGGCGCCCGACACCACATGGTCTTCTATTGTTTTGTCGGTGGTCATTACCAATGCGGCATCAATGGGAAAAAGATTTGCAACGGTTGATAAAATGGGTTTTGGCAGAACTTGATAAAATTCACATCCAGATAGCCACAGCGCAACAAAAGCAACTGCGCATACTCTCGTAATATTTTTGACTTTTTTATTGACCGGATTCATCTTGGTTATTTCCACAAAAGTGCATAGATATACCGACACAAAGCAATATCGCGTCTCTTGTATACAAGTTCCACTACCTCGGTTAAGTATTCGTTAACCACGGCTTATTTAAGTACAAACGTTAAAAAACAAAGGAAACGGATTATGGTCTCAACCCAAACCCCAATTTGCGATTTTGGCTGGAAAGCCCCCCAATTCAGCCTGCCGGGTGTGGACGGAAAAACCTATTCGCTGGAAGACATAAGCGGGCCCAAAGGAACGCTGATAATGTTTATATGCAACCATTGCCCCTATGTCATTGCCGTACAGGCGAGGCTGGTAAGGGACGCTAAAGCATTGCAAGAAATTGGCATCGGGGTAGCGGCCATCAACTCCAATGACGCCATCAATTATCCAAGTGATAATTTCGATGCGATGAAGAAAGTGGCGGCCGAGAAAGGTTATCCCTTTCCATATCTATTTGATGAAACCCAAAGCGTTGCCAGATCGTATGATGCGGTCTGCACCCCCGATTTCTTCGGCTTTAATGCTGATTTAGGGCTTCAATACAGGGGCAGGCTTGATGCTTCACGCAAAGAAACAGCACCAGCAGATGCCAAACGAGAACTTTTTGAAGCCATGGAAATGGTGGCCAAAACTGCCAACGGGCCACAGGAACAAACCCCATCCATGGGTTGCTCCATAAAATGGCGCGAAGTCGATTAAGGCAGCTAAAGGCCTCAAAAAGACCCCAAAAAGACTCTAAAAAGACCCCAAAAAGACTGGGGCTTTCGTGCTTTCGGGGCATTGCTATTGCCCGGTGGCATGGCTATCTTAGGCAAGCTTTAAAGATGGAAATTCTTGGGCACAATAATCTAGCAATAATCTTATAACAAACCTTGTAACAATATGGCGGAAAAGCATTAATCAAGTGGCAGATCATACAACAGACCCTATAGAAGACGCCCTCATACGCGAAGTTAACGAAGACCTGCGCGAAGAGCAGATGCATAAGCTGTGGAAGCGTTATGGCGGTGCCGCAATAGCCGTAGCGGTGGCAGTTGTGGTGATTGTAGCTGGATATCAGGGCTGGAAAACGTATACAGTCTCGGTTCGTATGAGCGAGGGCGAAAAATTCCACAGCGCCGGGATAGCAGCCGAAAACGGAAATACCGAAGCAGCTCTTGCCCAATTGGGTTCTCTTGCTGAAGACGGAAAAAGCGGATACGGCGTGCTGGCGCTTTTTCAACAAGCTGCAATACTTTCCGCCAAAGGCGATAACAAAACCGCTGCCGATATTTACAAAGCAATCGCCGCTGATAAATCAAACGATAATGATACCAAAGGTCTTGCCCTTGTGCTTGGTGCGCTACAGGAAATCAAGATTGGCGGAAATCACGACGAATTAATGCAAAGATTAAATGGGGCCAACACCGATGACAACCCGTGGCGATACAGCATGCGCGAGCTGCTGGCTCTTGTTGAAATTGAAACAGGCAACAAAGAAAATGCTGCAAAACTGTTTGGGGAGCTTGCCGTTGATAGCGCAGCCCCCGAAGGAATAAGGGACCGCGCCCGTAAACTATTGGTAGGGCTTGGGTCTTGATGGTTGTAAAAAATATTTCTTTTCGTATTTCATTGCTAGCTGTGTCCGCTGTTGTGCTTGGCGCATGTTCCACATGGTTTGGCGCTGACGAGGCAGCCCCGCTTCCGGGAAAACGCATATCGGTTCTTTTGCATGAAACAGGGTTAACTCCAGATGCAGATAAGACCGATGAAAATGCACAAATACGCCTTCCCGCCCCTTCGCCAACACCGGATTGGCCACAAAGCGGCGGTTACGCCAATCATGCAATGCATCATATTCTTGCAGCACCTAGACTAAATAAGGTCTGGAGTGTGGACATAGGTTCAGGCGCAAGCAGCGGGTCAAGATTTACTACCTCGCCCATAGTTGCCGATGGATTGCTTTACACAATAGATACCGAGTCCGTTGTTAGCGCGTTTGATGCCCAAAGCGGCAAAAGAATATGGCGCCGGGAACTAACTCCCGACAGAGAAGACGATGGACACATCCAAGGCGGAATTGCCTTTGAAAATGGACGTGTTTTTGCAGGTACCGGATTTGCCGAAGTTATTGCCATTGATGGCAAAAGCGGAAAAGAAATCTGGCGACGCAAAGTTTCGGGCCCAATCCGCAGCGCACCTACCGTTCGTGGCGGTCGCGTATTTGCAACCACTATCGATAATAGGCTACACACTCTTTCTGTTCATGATGGTGTAACGCTGTGGAATCATTCGGGATCACAAGAAGACACCATACTGCTTGGCACTGCCAGCCCAGCAGTTAGCGAGGGCACTATTGTTGTTCCTTATACTTCTGGAGAAGTTGTCGCACTGAAAGTAGAAAATGGCCGACAGCTATGGGCGACGTCTCTTTCATCCGGGCGCAAGGCAAATGCTTCATCTATGATTGCCCAAATTCGTGGAAACCCCGTCATCGATCGTGGTCGGGTTTTTGTTTCAAGTAATTCCGGATTAATGGCTTCCATAGACCTTAGAACTGGTAACGTCATATGGGAAAAAAATATTGGCGGGTATCAGTCACCGTGGGTTGCTGGAGATTATATTTTCTTAATTACGGGAAGTCAGGAACTTGCCGCAGCGGAAAGAAGCTCGGGGCGCGTAATATGGGTTAATTCCCTTCCTAATTTTAACAACCCCGATACCCGTGAGGCACCCATTGTATGGAATGGCCCTATTTTAGTTAGCGATAGATTAATCGTGGTTAGCAGCGAAGGTGCAGCAGTTGCCATATCGCCATATACCGGGCGCGTAATAGGATCTGAAAAGATGCCAGATGGTGTTTCTGTGCCGCCAATAGCAGCCGGTAATTCAGTTTATTTCCTGGCTAACAATGCAACCCTTGCTGCCTACCGCTAGGTTCGCAAACCATCCATTTACGAGATATCTAAATTATGAGCTTTACCGTTGCCATCATAGGGCGGCCCAATGTGGGCAAATCAACGCTGTTTAATCGACTTGTCGGAAAACGTCTGGCAATTGTTGATGACGCCCCCGGTGTTACCCGTGATCGCAGAGAAGGCGACGGAAAAATCGCCGATATGCGCTTTCGGGTAATAGATACTGCTGGGCTAGAAGACGTAAAGGATAACAGCCTCGAAGCACGCATGCGTGCGCAAACCGAAATAGCGTTAGAAGACGCTGACGTTGCCTTGATGATGTTTGATGCCAGGGTGGGAATAACCCCAACTGATAAACATTTTTCAGGTTTACTGCGAAAAAGCAAAACCCCGGTAATTATGGTTGCCAATAAATGCGAGCGCGGTGCTGGCGAGGCTGGACGACTTGAAGCATACGAATTGGGCTTGGGCGAACCCATTGCGGTTTCTTCCGAACACGGCGAAGGCATAGGCGAATTATATGATGCCCTAAAACCATACGCTACCCAGAGCAAAAAAAATAAAAGTGCTTACAAGGCTTCTGATGATGGCGACTATGGCGATGATGATGACGCCGTTTTAGGAAAACCTTTGCAGTTGGCAATTATTGGCAGGCCAAACGTTGGCAAATCAACGCTAGTAAACCACCTGCTTGGTTCCGAGCGAATGCTTACCGGGCCAGAAGCTGGCATAACCCGCGACAGCATAGCCATTGAATGGGAATATAAAGGCCGGGCCATCAACCTAATTGATACGGCTGGGCTCAGGCGCAAAGCACGCGTAACAAACAAGGTTGAATATTTAAGCGGCGCAGATAGCAGGCGGGCAATAGATTTTTCCCAAGTTTGTATTCTTTTGCTTGATGCCGAAGATATGCTTGAAAAACAAGATCTAACCATTGCCGGTTCGGTTATTGACGAAGGCCGGGCATTGGTAATAGCCGTCAATAAATGGGATTTAATAAAAGATAAAAAAGAAGCGATGCAAAAACTTGAAGATCGCTTGCAAACCTCGCTATCGCAGGTTCGCGGCGTTCCCATTGTTACCATTTCCGCAAAAAATGGAAAAGGTATGGACAAGCTATTAGACGCAGCTTTTGATGTGTTTGAGGTTTGGAACCGACGCATCCCAACGGGCCAGTTGAATAAATGGCTTGAACAGGTATTACACGACCATCAGCCGCCGCTAGTCGGCGGAAGACGGATAAAAGTGCGCTACATGACCCAGCCAAAAACTCGGCCACCTACCTTTGCGCTTTTTGTTAGCCACACCAAAGGATTGCCGGAATCTTACCAGCGTTATATGGCAAATGCGTTACGCGAAGATTTTGAATTGTGGGGTATACCGTTGCGCCTGCATGTACGCAAAGGCAAAAACCCCTACGCCAACAATGATGACTAATGGGACGATTGACGACAAAAATCAATCTAGCACATCGTCGTTAAAGGTAACCACCACCGCGTCCGGTTCTTGGGTAACCGTATAACCGACACCCGGGTCAACATCATTTAGTTGAACCTCAACGTTTGATCCGCTGCCAAATGTGGCAATAGCACCGCCGCCATCAGATGGTTTTAAATCGAAATCATCTTTGCTGAATTCGGGGCCTTCGAAACGCAGCATGTCGCCATAGCCTATATCCAAAATGCTATCCAAGCCCTCGCCCCCTTCGCCACCAAAGATAAAGGTATCGGCACCTTGGCCGCCCTCTAAAATATCGGCACCTTGTCCGCCTTCTAGCGTATCGTCGCCAGCGCCACCTTTAAGGATATCGGCGCCTTGGCCGCCCTCTAGCGTATCATCACCAGCCCCGCCATATAAAACATCTGCGCCTTGGCCGCCTTCTAGTTCATCGTTGCCAGCCTCGCCATATAAAATATCGTCACCTTGGCCGCCCTCTATCTCATCATTGCCGGAACCGCCATGTAAAATGTCTACGCCTCGGCCGCCTTCTATTTCTTGATCTGGGTCTGGCTCTTCTGGTTCGGGTTCTGGTTCGGGTTCGGGTTCGGGTTCTGGTTCTGGTTCTGGTTCAAGCTCTGGTTCGGGTGGCTCGCTTATGGGTGTGGCCGGGGCGGGCTGTGGGGCGGCACTCGGTTCTGAGACCGGTTCTAAAACTGGTTCTGCTGGTTGAAAATCTGAAACAACCGGATCTACCCCATCAAATTCGGGTGGTTCGGTGGCGGCCAGCACGCTTATAACGCCCGCGCCTGATGCACCCGCATCTGCTTCACCCGCCGCCGTTTCAAAATCGGCGGCCTCATCCGCATTTACATCAGGCACCACCGCCTCAACCCCATAGGTGTTAACGGTTCCGCTTTCCGTCGGAAGAAAACCAAAGGTCGTGCCATAAATACGCATAAGATCACTGTGTTCATAAACCGGTGATGCCATGGGGGATGCGTTAAAACCGGCAACGCTTACACCAAAATAAGGTTGGTTGATGGTCATCACGCCAGCGTCGTTGATAATTATAATTTCACCAACAAAGCCGCCTGCCTCTTCCATCATCACGACGTTCATGGTGGTGCCATCGCCCAAATCAATGCCCACTTGCGTTCCGCGAATGCCGATTGTCGCGTGTGGGGTGTTAACCAACATTGCCTCGGGGTCGACCTTGGCTATTTCACCCGACACTATGGTGAACAAACCTTTTAAAACTGAAAGCGAAATGCTTCCTTCTTGGGCGCCGGGATCATAAATAAGTTCATCCAACACCATTGTTGCATTTTCGCCCATGGCCACAGAGGTTCCATCGGCAAGCAAAATGCCCAAACCTTCGCCATTGCTCGTTTCTAAAACATCACCGGGAAAAACGGATGAGCCCGCCTCAACCGAAACCCGGGTTCCATCGGCACGAACAACGACTATTTCGCCGCTAAGCGATGCAATTTTACCGATAGCTTCGCCTGCGGGAAGATCCCCCGCAACCATGCCCGGTGTTTCGGGCCCGGCTAGCCTTGCCGCGGTATGTGCCGGCAACATGGTGCCGCCATCACCCATTAATGCGGGCGGGATGTCGGCATCAAAAAAACCTTCTATTGCTACGGTGCTGCCATTTGGAGCGGTTAATAACAAATCAGAGCCAGACTTGCTAAATGCGGCATCAACCGGATTAAAGCCAGCCGGAAGCTGCACCGCATCGCCGGAGGCCTCTATAACAACTGCGCCTTGGGGCATATTTGTGGATGAAAAGCCCGTTTCAACGGCCATGGCACAATCTCCTCATGCAATTATGGACAAGTTAAAAAAATGGGCCACCTTAAAACCGAAGGGCATTATACCATATTTCGGCGTAAAATGACACTGATATGGGGGTGGGTATGGCCTTGTTTTAAGACAAAACCACAAAATAATTAGGGGCGACATTTGGGCCAAGGGGGTCTAAAAACCATAAAATGCCAAACCCCTTACTCATTGATCCATTTGGTCGCAAAATAACCTACCTTCGCATTTCGGTTACCGATAGATGCGATTTCCGTTGCAGCTATTGCATGGCCGAAGATATGACGTTTCTGCCCAGAAGCGAGGTGCTGGATTTGGAAGAATTAGACCAGATAGCCAGCGCCTTCATCGAACGGGGGGTAAAAAAAATACGCCTAACCGGTGGCGAGCCATTGGTCAGGCGGGGCGTAATGGGGCTTGTTAAATCTCTTTCTAGGCATTGCCAAAGCGGGGCCCTGGACGAGCTAACCCTTACCACCAATGCTAGCCAGCTTTACCGCTATAGCGATGAATTAGCCGAAGCGGGCATTAGCAGAATAAATGTTTCCCTTGATACCCTAAAACCCGAAACCTTTAAGCGCCTTACAAAAAATGGCGACCATGAAAAGGTTATGCAGGGCATTGGGGCGGCTAAAAAAGCAGGAATTAAAATCAAAATAAATACCGTGGCGCTAAAAGGAATCAATGATGGTGAATTTAACGATATTATAAATTGGTGCGGTGATAACGGTTTCGACATGACGTTCATTGAAACCATGCCCCTTGGCGATATTGGCGAGCTTAGGGCCGATCATCATCTGCCGCTTGACCAAGTGCGGGGCGAGCTTGAAAAAAAATGGAGCCTAAGCCAATCGTCACACAACAGCGGTGGCCCTTCAAAATATTTTGACATTGGTGAAACCAAAACAAGGCTTGGTTTCATTACCCCGCTATCGGAACATTTTTGCGATACCTGCAACAGGGTGCGCCTTACCTGTACCGGAAAGCTTTATATGTGTCTGGGGCAAGATAGCGCAGTTGATTTGCGCGAACCGCTAAGATCAGACCCCACGGGAAAAGCATTGGGTCAGGCAATAGAAAAAGCCATATCCCTAAAACCACTGGGCCATAATTTTGAAATAAATTCCGGTGAAAACAAACCGGCACTTAGCCGCTACATGAGCGTTACCGGGGGCTAATCCCGCCTGTCGAGCAGTTTTGCAAATATAGCCAAGTTTCTGTATTCTGCTTTAAGAACCACATCAAGGAAATAAAGCAGTGAAATACAACAAGATAGCCCTTGTCGCGGCGCGTCAAAAGCAGGCGCAGGATGCGTTAAAAAAATTGCAAGACAAGTACGGCGATACAAGCCCGGCCAAGGCCGATGTAGTAGTCGCCCTTGGTGGTGATGGGTTTATGCTGCGCACGTTGCACAAATTTCTTGAACGTAAAATTCCTATTTTCGGAATGAACCGTGGATCGGTTGGGTTTTTGATGAACGAATACCGCATTTCGAATTTGGAAAAACGCCTTGAGCAGGCCCAATCAATTGAGCTTCACCCCCTAAGAATGAAGGCAAAAGACCTAAGCGGAAAAACGCATGAGGCACTTGCCATCAATGAAGTGTCTCTTTTGCGGCAAACCCCGCTGGCGGCAAAGCTTAGAATTAAAATTGATGGCAAGGTACAAATGGAAGAACTAATTTGCGACGGCGCATTGGTTTCAACCCCCGCCGGCAGCACCGCGTATAATCTTTCCGCCCACGGGCCAATAGTTCCCATTGGTGCCGAGCTTCTTGCCCTTACCCCAATCAGCGCATTTCGCCCCCGCCAATGGCGTGGTGCATTATTGCCGAGCGATGCAAATATTGAATTTGAAATATTAGACGCCAAAGAACGCCAAGTAAGCGTGGCCGCCGATGGAACCGAAGTCCGCGATGTAAAAAAAGTTAGCATTTGCGAAGATAGCTCGCTCAAACCAACGCTACTGTTCGACCCCGAGCACAACCTTGAAGACCGCATCGTGCGCGAACAATTTTTGCTTTAGAAAATCCCTTATCGGTGCTTGGCACCAATTGCATCGACAACGCTTTCATAGCCATCGGCTTTTAGGCAATCCACCAATTCGCGTTTTATGGTTTCGGCAATTTCTGGGCCGGCAAATACCATTGCGCTATATAACTCTACCAGCGATGCGCCGTTGATTATTTTTTCGTAAGCTCCCCTGCCGTCTTCAACCCCACCAACACCGACAAGGGGTATTTTCCCATCGGTTGCCACATACATTTCAGAAAGAACGCGGGTCGACATTTCAAAAAGCGGACGCCCGCTTAAGCCCCCGCCTTCAACCCGGGCCGGGTCTGTTAATGTGTCGGGGCGTTCTATGGTGGTGTTGGAGATAATTAAGCCATCAACGCCCGCATCAATGGAAACCTTGGCAATATCTGATTTATCTTCGTCCGTAAGGTCGGGCGCAATCTTTAGCAATATGGGTGTGTGCCCACCACTTGATGCAACGCCATCTCTCGCCGCAATGGTTCTTGTCAATAATTCCTTCAAAGGTTCTTGTCCCTGTAGTGCGCGAAGGCCCGGGGTATTGGGTGACGAAATATTAATGACCAGAAAATCAGCCAACGGCGAAAATATGGTTGCACCGACTTCGTAATCGGCAGCGGCATCAGAGCTATCTTTGTTTTTTCCCAGATTGACCCCGACTATTCCACCATCTGGTGTGCGGGCGTTAATTCTGCTGGCAACTGCTGCGTGACCCTGATTATTAAATCCCATCTGATTAATAACCGCACGATCTTTTTCCAGACGAAAAAGACGTGGACGGGGGTTGCCCGATTGGGGGCGCGGCGTTACCGAACCGACCTCGACAAAGCCAAAACCCTGATCCAGCATTTTTTCAAAAACTTCTGCGTTTTTATCAAACCCTGCGGCCAGCCCTATGGGGTTGGGAAATGTCATCCCCCACAAGGAGACCCCAAGCTCCGGCGGGTTGTAGGGCTTTGGCACGGGTATCAGGTTGGATTTAAGTGCAAACAGCGCAAGGCTGTGGGCTTGCTCGGCATCAAGCAAACGTACAAAAGGCCAGATAAATTTATATAACCCCCTAGGCATGAGCGGACATTATCAGGTTCCCTTGTTTTTTCCATGATATTTCACTGCAATTTCTGAACGGGTATTTAAAAATTTGCATTTTGCATGCCCCCGAATGGCGTTAAGCGAAATTTGATGCAAAAAGCCAATTATTCCACCGCCTGGCCGCAGGGTGAAACCCCGCCTATCAACTAATTTATTCAATAAATTCAATCGGTTATATGAAATTTCCTGCATTTGCCACATCCCGGGCAGGACTGGCACGACGCTTGCGACACATAAAACTGAGAGAAAGCGGATCGTTCAGATAAAGGAGAAGCAAATGGCAACCAAGCCCCCCACAGAAGCCAGGCACATAGGTTCCGACGCCCCCAAGGAACCGACCTCCAATGACGATCCGCTTTCTTCTTCAATTGCATTAATAGATTTGCTGGGAAAATCTGGATTGATATTAGCGCCGGCCATGCCAGAAAAATTACTTATTGAATCCGTCGCCAGAAAACACAACATAACAATTGATCAAGCCATGGGTGCATACAGAACCATTGCCGGTTTTGGAGAGAAAGATATCCACTAATTAACAGGGTCGGCAAAATAAAAAAGCCATGAACAATGATCATATAATAAACAATAACCAACCAAGCATAACCTACAAAATGGCATCGGCTGCCAACACTGTAGATAGCTCGTTATCTAGTGGCGATTTTTTTAATCAGATCATGCTTAGAAGTTTTATGGTGCTGTCTATTTCAGCAATAACTGCAAACCTAAGGGTGATTTTAGAAAGATTTATTTAATCCCTGTTTTAAGAATCTTTGTGATCGCTATCTCTGCTTTCGCGTTCTGAATGTCTTTGTTCACGATCATCATCGCCATCATCGTCACTGTCGTCGTTATCGCCGTCGTCACTGTCGTCGTTATCGCTGTCGTCGTCACTGTCATCGTTATCACTGTCGTCGCCATCATCGTCATCGTCTGAGCGAGACCGTTCATTCTCGGCGGTATCGTAATCTTTATCGTGATCCTCTTCTTCGTCTTTTACTTCATGATTTTCGTCATCATATTTTTCACCGCGAAGACTGTGGTCATCGTCATCATCGTCGTCTGACTCTATATTGTGTTCATTGCTGGCTAATTCTTCGCCTTCGTGCTCTTCGTCGTGGTCGAGCCATTCGGCAACACCTGGGATTTTGCGATCAATTTCTTCATCACCAGTAAGATCAACCCCGCCAAACGGTTTTGATATTTTACCACTTTTTTCAATTCGCCCGGTTGAACCAAGGTCAATATAAACACCGCCATCATAGCTTCTGTCGCGGTCGCTATCCCTACGTCGTGCCCGCATAATGGCAGCACCCTTCACGACCCCTACCGAAGTTGCGCCATCGCGATCAACGCTAATGGCAAGTTCGGTGCCGCGAATACCGATTGCGGCGGTTGGGGTAAGTATGGTTACATTTTCTTTTTTTATCTTTCCAGAAACATAATAATAAGTTCCTTGGGCCAAGCTGATTATAATGTGATTGTCCTTGGCATTGCCTTTGGGATCAAAAACAAGCTCATCAACCTCGACCTCGGCATCGGAACCAAGCGTCATTATGGTTGAGTCCATAAACTTAACTGTCATTGATGAGTTTTTGCCGGTGGAAAGTATCTCGCCCGCACCAACCATGTCGCCTTTATTTTTTGCATACGCGACACTAATAGTATTATTGCGGGCAAATGTTTCACCCTTGGACTGATGCACCGCACCAACGGTCATATCTGAAGAAATGCCAGAAGAAACACCAGAAGAAACACCAAGAGGTGCGGCAATGGAACCGTAGGTGGTAAAAATCATATATCCTGCAATAACTATAAAGCTAAAAAACAGGGTTCTTATTATTGAAGATATCATTTTTTACACCAAGCATAATGGGGAAGTATTTAAGTGTTTGATTTCAACAAGACAACGCCACAGCCAAGAGGAATAATCCCCATGAACTATATTATTCTTAACACCTTGATTTTATTGGGATTTTATTGGGATTTTATGGCTTCCACGATAACAGGTCAGCCGAAGACTGCTCGCCAGTGGCCATGTTTTTTACCTCGTGCATAGCCCCTTCTTCAGACGGAGGGAACCAGACAAATGCTATGCCCTTGCGTTCGGCATAGCGCATTTGGTTTTTTAGCTTTGCCTGCTCGTGATACATTTCGGTATTGATGCCCCTGCTGCGCAATTGCTGGGCTACGCTGGCGGCCAATTCACGTTTTGTTTCGGGTAACTGCGCAACCAAAACCGTGGTTGGGCTTTTGGCGCCAATATCAAGCTTGCCTTCTTTTAGTAGCTTTACAAATATACGCGTCAAACCGATTGAAAACCCAACACCGGGAAGGCTCTTGTTCATATAGCTGGAAACAAGGTTATCGTAACGCCCGCCAGAACAGATTGATGGAAAATCTGGATAATCGGCCAGCTTGCTCTCGTAAACCGTGCCAGTGTAATAATCGAACCCACGGGCAATTGAAAGGTCGGCAAACACAACGCCGGGTGGAATATGGGAAAGGGCATTCATAACGAATTCCAATTCCCGCAGGCCTTCGTCCAATGTTTCGTTTTTAACCCCAAGGGCTGTAACCTTATCAACGAACCCGCTATCAGATGTTTTTATTTCGGCCAGCGATAGACATTTACCAACCATTGCATCATCAAGGCCAAGCTCATTAGACAGCAATTTAGCCACCCCATCGGGGCCAATTTTATCCATTTTATCAACTACGCGGATAACCTGGGTAACATTTTCCAAACCAAGACCGGAGTAAAACCCCTGTAAAATTTTACGGTTGTTGATGTTTATGGTGACATTGCCGATGTTTAAACGCTGAAAAATCTCATAGGCAATGGCCGGCATTTCGGCATCAAATTCAATAGAAAGATTATCGTTATCAATAACGTCGATATCGCACTGTAAAAATTCGCGAAAGCGGCCTTCCTGCGGGCGTTCGCCACGCCATGCTTTTTGTATCTGGTAACGCTTAAACGGATAGACCAAATCTCCATAATGCTGGGCAACGTAACGCGCCAACGGCACCGTCATGTCATAATGCAGGGCAACCCGGGCCTCGGATTTTGCATCCGGATCTTCGTGCAACCGTTTAATTGTGTAAATTTCTTTGTCGGCATCCCCGCCCTTGGCGGTTAACACATCAACTTCCTCGACCGATGGAGTTTCGATTGAGGCAAAACCATAGGATTCGAACACGGCGCGGATTTCATCAATCCAGCCAAGCTCAACTATGCGCTCTTCGGGGAGCCATTCAGGGTATCCGCTAATCGGGCGTGGTTTAACTATTTTTGTTGGTTTTTCAGACATATTATTTAGGCTTTGCCCCCTTGGCTATTTAGGCTTTGCCCCCTTGGTTGGTGTTGGGGTTGGTGCTGGGGTTGGTGCTGGGGTTGGTTGGTGT
>DAOWFB010000033.1 GCA_030638205.1 Thalassospiraceae bacterium | reverse complement strand
TTACCTTTATTTTGTAACAAGCTTTTCCGTCTTCACTTGTGAGCTCACCATAAGATCCAATATCAGTTGGATTATCGGTAAAACTTTTAATCCTAACCTCGCCCTTTAGCCCGCGGGCTGCGCCCACCACACCCACTAAAAGCAGGCTTACATCGGTTGCTGGGTCAAGTTTGCTCACTTAACTATTGGCACAAGGGGGTTAACCCTTAAGCCTTTTCCTCAGCTGCTTCTGCCGCAGGCGCTTCTTCAGCTTTTGCTTCTTCTACAGGCGCTTCAGCAGGTGCTTCTTCGGCCGGAGCTTCTTCAGCAGGTGCTGGAGCTGCGGCTGCGGCGGCTGCTTCTTCAAGTTTGGCTTTTGCTTTTTCTTCGCGCTCTTTCAAACGTTCAAGGGTGCGGGGCTTGGGCTTGTCCTTTTTGGTTTGGGTTGGAATGGCACGCGCCTCCATGATGCCAGCACCAGCAAGAAAACGATGAACACGATCAGATGGTTTTGCACCTTCGCCCAACCAATGCTTGATACGGTCTTCAACCAGCGTTACGCGGGCGGCATCGTCTTTGGCTAACATTGGGTTATATGTACCAACCCGTTCGATGTAGCGGCCATCACGCGGGCTGCGGGTATCTGCAACAACGATACGGTAGTAAGGGCGTTTTTTAGCGCCACCCCTTGAAAGTCTAATCTTAATCGACATGTTGTTTTGTCCTTATTTTGTGTTTGTCTTATTGTTTTGTTTGTTAAAAAAATTGCTCGAATATCTAAAAATTATTTAAACGGTGACATAGGTGGCATACCGCCGCCCATCATTCCCGGCGGGAACATTCCCCCGCCTTTTTTTCCCATTTTTCCTGCCTTTTTCATCATTTTGTTCATCATGTCGAACTGTTTGACAAGGCGGTTTACTTCCTGCACCGTGGCACCTGCGCCTGCGGCAATACGTTTGCGACGCGAACCATTTAAAAGCTTATGGTTGTTTCTCTCTTTGTTTGTCATAGACAAAATAATTGCCTGCTGGCGACCAATGGTGCCATCGCTTACGTTGGCATCTTTTATTTGATTTTTTAATTTTCCCATGCCGGGCATCATGCCCATCAAACCTTTAAGGTCACCCATCTTGCGCAGTTGACCTAGTTGGTCTGCCATGTCGCCCAATGTGAATGAACCTTTGAGCATTTTTGCGGCAGTTTTTTCGGCTTCTTCTTCTTCGATAACCTGTGAGGCACGCTCAACCAAGCCAACCACGTCGCCTTGGCCTAAAATAGAACCGGCAACACGCCTGGCATCAAACACTTCTAGCTGGTCAAGTTTTTCACCAACGCCTAAGAATTTTATCGGCGCACCGGTTTCGGCCCTCATAGACAGTGCCGCACCGCCACGGGCATCACCATCAACACGGGTTAAAACAATTCCGCTAATACCAATTTTTTCTTTAAATTCGCGCGCAACATTGACCGCGTCTTGTCCGGTCATGGCGTCTGCTACCAGCAATGTTTCAGATGGGTTGGTTGCTTTGCTTACATCTGCAACTTCGTCCATCAGTTCTTTATCGATATGCAGGCGCCCTGCGCTATCAAGTATCACAACGTCATATGCTTCGGTGGCACCAACTTTTAATGCGCGCTTGGCAATTGCAACCGGGCGTTCGCCAAACACAATGGGCAGGGTGGTTATTTCTGTTTGTTCGCCCAGTTGCGCCAACTGTTGTTGGGCGGCAGGACGATAAATATCTAATGACGCCATTAAAACTTTTTTCTTGTCAAAGCTTGTTAGGCGTTTTGCGATTTTTGCGGTGGTGGTGGTTTTACCGGAACCTTGAAGGCCGACCATCAACACAACATTTGGTGGGTTACCATGAACCCGAAGCGGTTCGGCATCGGCGCCCAGCATTTCAACCAAATTGTCATGAACAATTTTGATGACCATCTGTCCCGGTGTTACCGAGCGCAGGACATCTTCACCCAGGGCTGCTTCGCGAACCCGGGAGATAAAATCCTTAACAACCGGCAACGCAACATCGCCATCAAGAAGTGCAACGCGAACTTCAGCCATGGCAGCATCGACGTCAGCCGCGCCCAAGCGGCCGCGCCTGGTCAAGCCATCAAGTATACCACCTAGTTTTTCGCTTAGATTCGCAAACATGCGGTCTTAAAATCCTTAAACTTTTAGCCAATATTGGCAAACAAAAACATAAATTAACCAAACGCAAAACACGCCAGCGTGCGAAACTCGCAGACTGGCGGCACTCCTCAAAGCGCAACAAATGCCCAAGGCTATTGGAACGGACGGCAATCTAGGCGGGGCTTGAGATAAAGTCAACGCCCGTGTCATACTATGGTATGAACGAATATAGCCATTTTATAATAATAGTTAAACAAGGCTAGATTTGATGTGTATTTCAAGCTTTATGATGTTATGTATACGTGTATATTTAAATTAATTATACCAATATCAATGACCCTTTAATATAAATTTCAACTCAATAGACTATCCAAGGACTACTAATGAGCAGAAGACCCCCAAGAGAAGAGCCGGATCCGGTTGATTCCCACGTTGGAAAACGATTACGTACCAGACGGGTAGGAATGCGTATTAGCCAGTCCGATATTGGTAAAAAACTAGGCGTTACCTTCCAGCAAATCCAAAAATATGAAAATGGTACCAACCGGGTGGGTGCCAGCAACCTTTTCCGTTTGGCGGGTGCGCTAGACGTGCCGGTTGCATATTTTTTTGAAGATCTGCCCAAGAGCGATAAAAGCGGGCTTTCAGAAACTGGCCAAGATAAATTTAAGCATGATAAAGCCGATAGCAAGACCAATGCCAAGGTCCATGACCCAATGTCAGAGCCAGAATCCATTAAATTGGTACACAATTATTTCCGCATAGATAGCCCAGCTGTGCGCCAGCAAGTGTTTCAGTTGGTCAAATCCATAGCCGATGACGAGGCAATCAAAAGTAAAAAGTAATTTTTTGCCCCTTTAATCTTGCGCTTCCTTAATAAAACCCAATAAATTTCAACTATATTACCAGTTATTTTAGCGGGTAATGTATTTTTAATGCTATTAATGATTGTGTATTAAGAAAAAATGCATAAAATCGTCTGTACGCCAAACTATACAAATTAAAATACAAATTTATTAAAATACAAATTAAAATTATTAAACGGACAAGAAGTAAAAAATTGGGGTTGTGTTGGATAAAAAGAAAAATGACAGCAATTTGGCGTTGGGCACCAGCAACACCAAAGAACGTGCCAAAGAAAAAGAAGGCATAGCTGCGGGCGCATCCGAGGCCATATTTGCAAGACGCATCCGCGTACTTCGTCGTGTATTGGGCATTAGCGCATCCGAACTAGACCGCCAAACCGGTTTTGGCGCTGGCACAATTGGTCGACTAGAACGGGAAAACCAGCGTATTTATGCATCCCATCTTTACCGTATTGGTGAAACAACGGGCGTTGGTGTCGATTATTTCTATATGGGCCTTGATGGTTCCCAATCAGAAAACGGACGAGAAACTGAAGAAGAAACGATAAATATAAAAAATGATATTGATTACCTGCTGAGATCACTTGAAACAGCCAAGGCAGATAAGCTTCGTGGTAATATAAAAATTGTGGCTGACCTTTTGACTGCAGAATTAGCAGATGAATTAAGTGCCAAAGATGGCGCAGAAGAAGAATAGCCACCACCAAAACCATAAAAACCAAAGCCACCAAAGCCGAAGCCGTCAAAACTAGTCTGGCTGGACTTAAAAGGTGTTTAGGCTCATATAATGCCTCATGAGCGAACTTGATTTCATAAAGATGCACGGTCTCGGCAACGATTTCGTCATCCTTGACCGTCGTGATGGGGGGAACGCCCTTTCGCCAGCGGCTAGGCGTGCCATAGCTGACAGGCGGGGTGGTATCGGCTGCGACCAGTTGATTGTTATGGAGCCGGCCAAAGCAGACGTGGCTGACGTATTCATGCGCATATACAACCCCGACGGATCAGAAGTGGGCGCGTGCGGCAATGCGACTAGATGTGTTGCCTCTATTTTAATGGATGAAAAAAATAGCGACCACGCAATTGTGGAAACCACATCTGGATTGTTGGATAGCGAAAAAGGTCCCGGCGGGCTTTATAGTGTTGATATGGGGCCGGCCAAATTAGATTGGCGCGATATACCGGTTTTAGATGCCTGCGATACGCTGCATTTGCCATTAAGTGTTGATGGGTTAAGCGATCCTGTTGGTGTTAATGTCGGCAATCCCCATGCGGTATTTTTTGTTGATGACGCGGACGCAATTGACCTTGCCACCATTGGCCCGGTTATTGAAAACCACAAATTTTTTCCCGAACGCACCAACGTAGAGGTGGTGGAGATTTTATCACCTGATCGTATTCGCATGCGAGTATGGGAACGCGGTGCCGGAATAACCCGCGCCTGTGGTTCTGGTGCCTGCGCTGCATTGGTAGCAGCAGTGCGCCGAGGCCTGAGCGAACGCGCAGCCGATGTGGTGCTAGACGGTGGGATTTTACGAATTGAATGGTTAGCGGATAATAATATTTTGATGACCGGCCCGATATCTAACAGCTTTAAGGGCGAATTAGATCCGGCGTTATTGACCGACACCAATGGATAACTAGAGATGAATGCTGCACCAAAAATTGTAACCCTTGGCTGTCGGCTTAATACGCTTGAATCAGAAGTCATGCGCGAACAGTTAATCAAGGCCGGAACGCCAAATGCGGTGGTGATAAACACCTGCGCGGTAACTATCGAAGCCGAAAGACAGGCGCGCCAAACCATCCGCCGCCTGGCCCGGGAAAACCCAGATGCCAGAATTATAGTTACCGGATGTGCGGCCCAGCTTGACCCCGAACGATTTGCCAAAATGGACGAGGTCGACCGTGTGGTCGGCAACGAAGAAAAGCTTTTTGCCGAAACGCTTTTAGGTAATGGCCCCAATAATGATGATGGCAATGACGATGGCAATGACAACGGTGGAACCATTTGTGTTTCAGATATTTCGACCATACGTGAAACCAGCGGCCATTTGGTAAGCGGGCTTGAAGGTCGAGCACGGGCATTTGTAATGGTGCAACAAGGTTGCGATAATACCTGTACTTTTTGCATCATCCCAACCGCTCGTGGACACAACCGGGCAGTGACGGTTGATAACATTGTTACCCAAGTTAAAAAACTTGGAAGCCAGGGCTACAACGAAATTGTCTTAACTGGTGTTGATATTGCTGCCTATGGCGACGACCTTGATCGGTCCATAAATCTTGCAGATATAATCGAGGCAGTCTTGGCCCAAGTTCCCGAACTGCCCCGCTTGCGCCTTAGCTCGCTTGACCCCGCGCGCATTGATGAGCGGATTATAAATCTTTTTGCAACCGAGCCACGACTAATGCCCCATGTTCATCTTAGCTTGCAGGCAATGGACAACATGGTTTTAAAGCGAATGAAGCGCCGCCACAGCCCAGAGCTTGTGCTTGATGTGGTCGGGCGGCTCAAAATCGCGCGCCCAAATATTGCATTGGGCGCAGATATTATTGCCGGTTTTCCAACTGAAACCGATGGCATGGCCAAAAATACCATTAACGGTGTGCTGGAAATGGGTTTGGATTATTTTCATGTGTTCCCCTACTCACCCCGTCCCGGAACGCCTGCTGAAAAAATGCCGCAAACAGATGGCGCAACCATAAAGGCCCGAGCAAAAAAATTGCGGGATGTGGGCGAAGACCAGCTAGAAAAACGCTTGCTATCATTGGTTGGTGAAACAATTTCTGCGCTTGTGGAAAAACCTGACAGCGCCCGCAGTGAATGTTTTGCTTCGATTAAATTAGATGCAGAACAAACGCCGGGTGAAATTGTTAAAGTAAAAATTAATGGTACAAACGACAGGCAGCTTTTAGGTCGAGTAGTTTAACAATGAGTTGGTTTGAGAAACTTAAATCCGGTCTGGGGCGTTCTTCGGCACAAATCACCGATGGCATTGGCAACCTGTTCACTGGCAAGCGCAAGCTGGACGCGCTATTGCTGGAAGAATTGCAAGATATTTTAATTATGTCAGACATGGGTGCGCAAACTGCGGCCGCACTGGTGAGCGAAATTAAGCGCACACGGTTTGAAAAAGAAGTAAGCGGTGATGAAATACGTTTAGCCCTTGCCGTTGAAATAACAAAAATATTAGCCCCCATAGCCCACCCGCTGGAAATTAACTCAGCCTTGAAACCTCATGTGATTTTAGTTTGTGGTGTTAACGGGGCTGGCAAGACGACGACTATTGGTAAACTTGCAAAACAATTTAAAAACGAAGGCAAAAACGTAATGCTCGCCGCTGGTGATACATTTCGTGCCGCGGCAATAGAACAATTGCAAGTTTGGGGTGAGAGAACAAATTCAGCTGTGGTGGCCAGCGCCATTGGTTCTGATTCGGCGTCTCTGGCGTTTGATGCACTTACCCGTGCAAAAGCAGAAAATATTGATGTTCTTTTAATAGACACCGCCGGACGGTTGCAAAATAAATCTGACCTAATGCAAGAATTAGAAAAAATTATCAGGGTTATAAAAAAGATTGATGAAACCGCACCCCACGATGTTTTGCTGGTGCTTGATGCAACCGTTGGACAAAATGCCCATTCTCAAGTTGAAACGTTTAAACAAATAGTTGGTGTAACCGGGCTGGCAATGACCAAGCTAGACGGCACCGCCAAAGGTGGGGTGGTGGTTGCGCTAGCTAATAAATTTAAATTGCCGGTACACGCATTAGGTGTTGGCGAGGGCATTGATGATTTAAAATCATTTAAACCCGATGATTTTTCAAAAAGTCTTATGGGGCTGGAAAATTAACTGGCCAGAATAACTGATTAGACTAATCGGCTTTGTTTTCGCTAACAGCTGTATCGCCACTGGAAAGCGGCATTTCACCATGTGGATCTGATTGAACCATATCTGCAACCGCATCATAGGTACGCGCGTTTACTTCCATCTGTTCTTTTAATTCAGGGTTTTGCCCGCCAATATCACGAAAAAAAATTGCGGCGTTACGCAATAAATTGGCTGCTACTTCAGCATGGTTTGACATGGGGTGGCTCCTATCAGATAGATATCTTTAAACTCTTAGATTCAGATAATAGCCTCGTGGAACATCTCCGCGCAATGGCTGGCCGGAATCAAATGTGCGTTTTAAGCGTGCCAAAGAGCGAATATTTTCAGGCGTCTCGTCCTGGCTCATAACCCGGGCGCGAAACGATACTTCCTCTTGTTCAAGATACCCCTTGTGTGCGGGAGAAGAGGGTTTGGCCACCTGAAATGTCTGGGCTGCATCTTTAGAGCCTGACTGAACAGTAGTGGAGTTTTCGTTTTGAGTGCTCTGGCTATTCTTACGGGCGCGCGCATCAAGCACCGCCTGTGCAGTGTTAATCCGAGACGAGTTTGCGGATGAAAATCTTGATATATCAGCCATAGGGCAAATCCTCGCTCACAATGGTTAACTATTTATCAACCATGGGGCAAACAAGGAGATATTTTTGCATTTAACGGTAAAAAGTGTGGATAAAACCTAGCTTAGAGCTTAGGCATTAACGTCAACCTCTTCGCCGCGGCCATCGGAAGTGCCACCGTCGGAAGTGCCACCGTCGGAAGTTCCACTTTGTGCTTCTGTCTGGGCGACAGTATTTGCGCCCTGTTGTGCGGCCTGAGTAATCAATGATGATGCTACCTGCTCCATCTGTACGGATTGACGCAAAGCAATCATTGCTTGTTGGACGTTAACTGATGCTCCTGCTGCTGTTACAGCCATAATATTTACTCCGTTTTCTACGAACCCGCACCATTTGCTGGTGCTTTTGGGGGTCTAATTTCTGTGGCCCTCTTAAAGAACTTGCCTAAATATACGTTTTTTGATGTATTTTTGCAAGCAACCTTAATAAGTTGTTAATATTACACTGTTTTTTAAGCTAAATCAGCTCTCAAGGGCGGCAACACCAGGCAAGGTCTTGCCTTCAATCCATTCTAAAAATGCGCCGCCAGCAGTTGAAATATAGGTAAAATCATCAGCCGCACCGGCGTGGGCCAAGGCCGCAACCGTATCGCCACCACCGGCAACCGATAAAAGCGTACCCGCCTTGGTCAGGCGTGCCGCTGCCTGAGCTGCAGCGTTGGTACCTTTATCAAATGGCTCTATTTCAAATGCACCAAAGGGGCCGTTCCAAACCAAGGTCTTGCATCCCTCTAATCTTGTTTCCACGTCTTTTATGGTGGCGGGGCCAATATCCAGCGCCATCATGTCGGATGGTATTTCATCAATACCAACAACCTTGTTATCGGCACCGGCGGCAAATTCCTTTGCCACAACCACGTCAAGCGGAAGAACAATTTCACAACCGTTTTCAGCCGCGGTTTTAACAATATTGCGGGCTTCATCGGCCATGTCTTTTTCACAAAGAGATGCGCCCACATCGTGGCCATTGGCAAAAAGAAAAGTGTTGGCCATGCCGCCACCGATAATTATTACATCAACCTTTTTTGAAAGGTTGCCTAGAACTTCCATCTTGGTTGAAACCTTGGCCCCGCCAACAACAGCCGCAACTGGTTTTTGTGGGTTGCCAAGCGCACCACCCAATGCCTCTAGCTCTGCCTGCATCAAACGTCCGGCAGCGGCCGGTAATTTACGAGCCAAGGCATCAGTCGAAGCGTGGGCGCGGTGGGCGGTAGAAAACGCATCATTAACATAAACATCGCCAATTGCCGCCATGGCCGATGCAAATGCATCATCGTTTTCGGTTTCTTCGGCGTGAAAGCGAACATTTTCAAGCATGGCAACATCACCATTGTTCATGGCATTGGTGACTTCTTTTGCGCTGTCGCCAATAGTATCGGTGGCAAATTTAACGTCCATACCCAGCGCGGTGCCCATGGCATCGGCTACGGGCTTAAGAGACATTTCAGGGACAACTTGGCCTTTGGGTCTGCCAAAATGTGAAATAACAATAACCTTGGCCCCGCGGGAAATAAGATCTCGAATGGTGGGAACCGTACGGTCGATGCGGGTGGTGTCAGATGGTTTTCCATCAGCCATGGGTACGTTAAGGTCGGCGCGAACAAGAACTTTTTTGCCGCTCACGTCCATGTCATCGATTGTTTTAAAGGTGCTCATGTCAGGTTCCCTGATTTTATAAGTTAAAAAATTGTCCGGGGAGGGCCAGTTATGTGTGCTTGGCCCAGAGTTATGCCAAAAACGCAGAAAAATGCAAGGGGGATAAGGGGAAATGGTAAAAATTATTGGTTGATTCTTGGTTTAAGTCTGGCTCAAAGGAAGTCTTAAAGTGGCCTTCATGCCTCCCATTTCTGAACGTCCAAGGGTGAGCGAGCCGTTATAAAGTTCGGCCAAATCAGTGACTATGCTCAAACCCAGACCCGAACCGGGGGTTGCTTCGTCCAGGCGTTTGCCCCGGCCTAAAACCTCCACAAGCTTGTCATCCGGAACGCCGGGGCCATCGTCTTCTATAATCAAGAATCCATCGCTAGCATTTTTATTACCGCTAACGCGAACTCTGGTTTTGGCCCACTTACACGCATTATCAATAAGATTGCCCAACATTTCTTCCATATCTTGGCGTTCACCCATCACGCTCAGGCCCCGAGTATTCACCAATGAGATGTGAATATTTCTATCGGTATAAATGCGCTCAAGGGTGCGCTTCAAAGACGAGATTATTTCGCCCAAATCAGAAACCAGTCCCGGAACGCCAACACCGCCAGCGGCACGCGCTCGAGAAAGATGGCGGGAAATAAGTTTATTCATTGCTTGGGTTTGTTCCGTTACTATTTTACACCTGTCATCCCTCATTTTGGGGGCTTCATTTTGCAATATGGCTAGCGGTGTTTTAAGGGCATGGGCAAGATTGCCGGCATGGGTTCTGGCGCGCGCTATTACGGCTGCGTTATTTTCCAACAAAATATTCAGATTTTTTACCAACGGTTCGATCTCGGAAGGATAATCACCTACCATGCGTTCCGCCCGCCCGGCATGAATATCATCCAAACGCGATTGCATAATTTTTAAGGGTCGAAGGCCCAGCACCACCTGCAACAACACCGCCGCCGCCATTCCAAAACCCAGCGCCATCAATGAAAGGGTCAGGGTTTCGTTGAATTCTTCCATGGTTTTTTCAATTTCGCTGACGGCACCCGATGCATAAATTGTTATTTCATCGGTTAGCCCCGGCAGGGTAAATGTTTCTGCAGCAATTCTTAGTGCTTCTCCACGCGGGCCGATGGAGGAAAAGCTAATTAATTCTCCTCGTTCGGGTCGGGGCATTTTTTCCAGATTTAATACTTGATCCCACAATGAACGTGAGCGCATGGCAGGCTCACCATTAATCGCTATTTCCCAATACCAGCCTGAAAGCGGGCGCAAATAATCGGGGTCTCTGGGATGACGCGGCATAACCAGCTTGCCGTTAACAACA
>DAOWFB010000030.1 GCA_030638205.1 Thalassospiraceae bacterium | reverse complement strand
CGAACATATTTGCGGCATAAAGTTTTGCCCCGGGAACAAGGCCGCCCCATTCGGCCCGGCCAACCAAAATTGCAGCAACCCCGGTGCCGTGATCGGGTGGGGCGGGTTCGCGCCCGGGTTTAAAAAATTCCTTGTACTCAATTTTTTGCCCTTTGAGCGCGGGGTGGGTTAGATCAATTCCGGAATCAATCATCCCAATAACCAGACCCTTGCCGCAATCTGCGGGGAGCCCGTTCCAGCCACCCATAATTCGGGCATTGGCATCGTCGCGCCCCGAACTGGGATCAAAACGGGTGTTGGCGTCAATGGTGACACCGGGAAATTGTTTTGCCAACAGGCGAAGGGCTTCTTTTACATCCATGCCCCGTGGGGTGGATAGGCGGACTATCTCGATACCAAGATTTTTCATTATGGTGCGTTCAATTACATAAAACCCACTGGCATGAACCTTGTCTGCGAACCCGGACGGTGGATCGACCACCACAACTTCGCCTTGTTCGTATTCCGTATCGGGGTTGAATGTCGATGGCCCGTCGCCAAAGCTATTCTTTTTTGATTGTGTTTTATTTTTGTTGTTAGCTTGCCCAGTTTTTTTGTCTCTTTTGGTGCTTTTGCTTTCAACACCAATAACATTGCCTTTTTTATCGTATTGAAGCGATTTTAGCTCTTGGGCACCCGCAACGGGCACGTAAAATGTTGCAGCAGAAAAAACCGCAAATGAAATGAGCGCAATTATTAATGATATTTTTCTTTTAAATAACATAAGTAAAACCGCTGCCTTTGCTAATTTTATCGCCAATTCTATTGCTTGGCACCATGACCATGCCCACCCATAGAGCGACGGTCAATTGCAACTGCCTTGATATAGGGCTGTTAAAATCAGCAATTTCTCTGGTAGTTTCTATGATATTTTTCCCATTTGTTGCACACTTCTGCCGTTTTGCATATTCTTGTTGCTTTAAGGAGTTGTCAGTTAATTACCGCTACCATTATCTTTAAGGTATGCTGGGCGATACGCTGATTAGATAAATCATAATTTTACGGGGCGCAGACTAAGACTGCAAAATATCATGACAACATCAGTTACAGATAAAGAAAAAACCTCAGGACCCCCAGGGCCAATAGATAACCGCCGCGAACATACACGTATGAACGATCCTGCGCTTGTTGTTAAGGTTGATGGCAAAACATACAAGACAGTCAACTGGAGCATGGGTGGATTATTAATAGAGGGATACAAGGGCGTGCTAACAACAGGCGCACTTGTTACGGTTTCTGCGCTGGGCGAAAGTGTAAAAAATCTTACAGATGTTTGTATTCGGGCGCGGGTAATAAGAAGCGATCAGGAAATGGAATATATTGCGGTAAACTTTCTTGGGCTAGATCAATCTGCCTTTGGTTTGCTAAGAACATTTACCGATATAAAATCAAATGCCCGCCAACCTTATTAATCCCGATTAATCCCGCTATTGATCTTTGACGAATTTATTAAATGTTTCGATCATCGCATCGGGCCCAAGATTTTTTGTTATCAACACCAATTGTGAGATGCGCTTATCATTTGGCCCAATATTTGACCAAGATGGAAGTTCTTGTGGTGGATGAAAAACGTGCTGCACCCCATGAACGGCGATGGGCTTTTCCTGACCTTCAATATCAAGCACACCTTTCATGCGTAAAATACGCTCGCCCTGTGTGGTCAACAGCATGTCTAGCCAGTTGGTAAACGCCTCCCATTTAATGGGTTTGTCACATGTTATGCTGAACGAATTAATGCTCTTGTCGTGACTATGTGTGTGCGTGTGTGATTTTTCCACCGCATCAATGGAAAGCCATTTTTCCGGATGTGGTTTTATGTTTTCATCATATAGGCCGGCATTAAACAGTTCTGAAATTTGCACGCTATCGCTCGTTACGGCAACGTGAACCGCCCCGGGGTTTAACGAGGTAAGCCGTTCGCGCAAATTATTTACCGTTTCATCATTGGAAATATCCGTTTTGGTAATTATTATTCTATCTGCAACCGCAACTTGTTTTACCGCCTCGTCAAATTTGTCTAACGTTTCCCAGCCTAGCAATCCATCAACGGTAACAATTATACCGTCAAGGCGGTAGCGCCCGGATGCAATGGGGTCGGTTATCAGTGTGTGAATTACAGGCGCCGGGTCGGCAAGCCCGGTTGTTTCAATTATGACACGGCGAAAGGGGGGTATGTCCCCATCAGAACGACGAATTAACAGATCGCGCATGGCCTTGCTAAGGTCGCCCCTGACCGAACAGCAAATGCATCCGCCTTCTAACAAGACAATGTCTTCATCAATTTTTTCAACTAGCAGGTGGTCAATGGAAACATCACCGTATTCATTAATAAGTACGGCGGTTTCTTCCATGCCCGGGCTGGAAAGTATTTTGTTTAGGAGTGTTGTTTTTCCACTACCAAGAAAACCCGTTAGCAGGCTAACTGGAACCGCAGCGGGAAGATCATTTTCCATAAAGTTTTTTCGGTTCTATTTCGACCTCGGCAATTGTGGTTATTTCTCCATCTCGAACGGCGTTGAAAAAACAATTACGCCGCCCGGTGTGGCACGCTACACCTATTTGATCGACCACCAGCAAAACCGTGTCGCCGTCGCAATCCCACCTGAAATCCAACAAGGCCTGTGTTTGGCCCGAGCTTTCACCTTTGCGCCATAATTCACCGCGTGAACGTGAGAAATAACAAACCTGACCCGATGATAAGGTTTCGCGGATGGCATCGGCGCTCATCCATGCCATCATTAGTATTTCATTGCTGCCAAATTGCTGGGCGATGGCCGCAACCAAACCTTGGTCATTAAAATTAATGGCATCAATAACTGCTTCCACCACATCGGCTGACAAGGGTGTTTTGGTTTGTTTGGCACTCATGTTCGGTATCCAATAATTATCCAGCGGGGCCAGAGGGACCAGAAGGAATTGTTTGTTGTGTGTCGAGTTTAAGACATTTCAGCAAGGCGCGGGCATTTTTTTGCATTATTCTTACGTAAAGGGTGGGGCTTTCATCCAGACCGACCCCCATTGCATCAAGCTCGCCAAGGCGCACACCCATATCCATTGAAATTGATTTGGCCATTTGTGATGTCATTTGTGGTTCGGTAAATATACATTTTATCTGTTCGTTTTTTATAAGTTTTTTAAGCTCAACAATATGGCGCGCCCCAGCATCGCTTCCTTGAATGTTTACAATATTTCCACGTTGGTTAAGACCAAATTCGCGAACAAGATATGAAAACCCATCGTGCTGGGTAACGAAAGGAACATCTTTTATCGCCCTTAAAAATTTTATCATTTGTCGCCTGAGAGATTTAATCCTGTTTTTTGCAACGTGTGTATTTTTTTCATAAATGCCCCTGTTGTCGGGGTCGGCAGCGATAAGTGTTTTTGCTATTGCATCCACAATCACCATGGCATTTCCGGTTGCAAGCCAGATATGGGGATCGTTTTGTCCATCATGGTCGTGAGCATCATGACCATCGGAACCACCAGATTCATCGGGGTTGGCGTCATAGGGAATTGGCGAGATTGCCGGTTCGTTCATCAGCGCAACTACGCGGGCATCACCAGCCAGTGTCGCAATTGATTTGCTTAATGACTTTTCCATTTCCGGGCCAACCCAAAAAATGATGTCTGAATTTTCAATCATTTTGGCGTCAGATGCTTTTAATTGGAAATCGTGTGCCGATGCGGTTTCTGGCATTAATAATTGTGGGGTAATAATTCCATCGCCAACCGCCAGCACAAGCGCATATATGGGGCGGATGGATGCCACAACCTTAAGCTCTTTTGCGGTGGCGTATGTGGAATGTGCCATCACAATAAATAAGGCGGTAATTGCTGCTATAATTTTGAGGGGGGGCATGTTTTCACTTTGTCGTAGTTTCTTTGTTAATTCATTAAATATGTTATAACACAGCCTGAGCAAAGCAAACAGGGTCACCCCAGCAAATGAGCAGCAAATGAGCAGGCCCAATCCAGATAAAAACCTTTTGGTATCAGCCGATAATGTAAGCGTTGAACTGAACGGCAATGAAATACTGCTAGGTGCATCGCTAAGCGTAGCTAAGGGCGAGGTCGTTACAATTGTCGGCCCCAATGGCGCCGGAAAAACAACGCTGGTTCGGGCTATTCTCGGCCTTGTTATCCCGACCGGGGGCCATATTTATCGTCGCCCCGGATTAAACATTGGCTACATGCCGCAAAAATTACACATTGACCCGACAATGCCAATGACGGTTAATCGTTTTTTGGCGTTGGGGGTTCCGGCAAAGTTGGCCGGTCAGGGCCGTAGAAAAAACGCGCTGGACGAAGTCGGCATTGAGCATATTTCAAATTCTCAAATGCATAATATCTCCGGCGGTGAAACGCAGCGGGTAATGCTGGCGCGGGCCTTGTTGCGCGATCCTGATTTTTTGGTTTTGGATGAACCGGTGCAGGGTGTGGACATTACCGGTCAGGCAGATTTATACCGCCTAATAAGAAACATTCGTAAAAATCGCGGGGTTGGGGTTTTGATGGTTTCCCATGACCTGCACGTTGTTATGGCCGAAACAGACCGTGTTATTTGCCTTAACCGTCATGTTTGCTGTGAGGGCCATCCCGAAACGGTTAGCAAGCATCCGGAATTTGTGCAGATGTTTGGCGATCAGGTTGCAAACTCTATCGCGCTTTACCCCCACAATCACGATCACCACCATGATGTGCACGGCGACATCAAGGGCGGTGAGAATGGATGATTTTATTGTTCGCGCACTTTTAGCAGGGGTGGGGGTTGCCTTGGCCGCCGCTCCGCTGGGTGCATTTATTGTATGGCGCAAGATGGCATATTTCGGCGGGGCAATTTCACACACCGCGCTGCTTGGGGTGGCCCTTGGTTTTCTGTTGGGCATTAATCCTATAATCGGTGTTGTTTTGGTTAGCGTTGTTGCCGGGTTGATGCTTTTGGGGTATCGCGGGCGCTATCTCGGCAACGATACATTGCTGGGTGTTATTGCCCATGGCGCACTTGCACTGGGGCTGATAGTTGCATCCACCGTTGATGGCGTAAGAGTTGATTTAATGGCATTTTTATTCGGTGATATTTTATCGGTAAGCGCGGGCGATGTTTATTTTATATGGGCCGGATGTGTGCTGGTTATTGTTGCGCTTGGTTTTTTATATAAACCATTGTTGGCGGTAACGGTTCATAGCGAACTAGCCGCGGTTGAGGGCACAAACGTTCGCTTGGTCGAAACCGCGTTTGTTTTATTGTTGGCCGTGGTTGTGGCTTTATCAATAAAGGTGGTAGGGGTGTTGTTAATCGCCTCAATGCTAATAATTCCCGCAGCGAGCGCCCGCGCATTTTCATCAACCCCGGAACGAATGATTATTCTGGCCGCAGTCATGGGCGTTGTATCGGTTGGGCTTGGCATGGGGGCATCGCTGGAATTTGACTGGCCCGCTGGCCCGGCAATTGTTGCGGGCGCAACCGCGCTTTATATAATAAGTGCTTTTAAAAAAGCCGCCTGATTAGCCTTCAAGCAATGCAAGGCCTTGTTCCAAATCACGCACAAGATCATCTGGGTCTTCTAGCCCGGCATGAATGCGGAAATAAGGGCCCGAGTGCGGGAATTTATAGGTTTTACGCGCCTTGGCCGGACTATCGTGAACAACAAGGCTTTCATAACCACCCCAGCTATATCCAAGGGGAAACAGTTTTAATCCCTCTATGGCGCGATTGCGATCGGCGTCGGAATATTTGTCTTTTAATACCACCCCAAATAATCCGGTTGCGCCGGTGAAATCGCGTTTCCATATTTCGTGGCCGGGGCAACTTTCAAATGCCGGGTGGATAACCGCCTCAACCTCGGGCCGCGCCGCCAGCCATTTTGCCAATATTAATCCGGTTTCATTGTGCTGTTTTAAGCGCGTCGCCAATGTTCTGAGGCCGCGCAAAGCCAAATAGCAATCATCTGGTTGCGGTGAATGTCCAAACGAAGACGCGCTAAGCATTATTTTGTCGTAAAGGTCGCGATCACGCATGGTGATGGAACCCATCATTAAATCTGAATGCCCGCCGATATATTTTGTTACCGCTTGCACAGATACATCAACACCAAAATCAAACGGTTTGTAATAATACCCAGCACTCCAGGTGTTATCCATTGCCACCAATGCGCCATTATCGTGTGCCACCTTGGCAATGGCCGGAATGTCTTGGACTTCAAATGTTATGGAGACGGGGGTCTCGGTAAACACAACACGCGTTTCCGGGCGCATAAGGTCTTTAATATTTTCACCAAGCATGGGGT
>DAOWFB010000027.1 GCA_030638205.1 Thalassospiraceae bacterium | reverse complement strand
TTCAAAAAAAGATTTCTTTAATATTCGCAAAAAACTTGGCGTCGCATTTCAGGGCGGTGCATTGTTTAGCTCAATGACGGTTGGTGAAAATATAATGCTGCCGCTTTATGAACACACAAAGCTGGACCGCAAAACCATGGAAATAATGGCACGGATGAAGCTTGAAGTCGTAAGCTTGGCTGGCTTTGAAGACCTTATGCCGTCTGAGCTTTCGGGCGGCATGATAAAACGCGCAGCCGTCGCCCGCGCCATTGTCATGGATCCAAAAATACTGTTTTTTGATGAGCCGTCAGCCGGTCTTGACCCGGTTGTATCAAGCGCACTTGACGATTTGATACTTACATTGCGCGAAGCCATGGGTATGACAATAGTTGTGGTTACCCATGAATTGGAAAGCGCGTTTAAAATTGCAGACAGAATTACCATGCTGGACAGGGGTGATATTTTGTTTCAAGGCACGGTCGAGGAAATTCGATCCCATCCGTCTGAACGCATACAAAACCTGTTAAATCGCCGTTCAGAAGATCAAACCATTGACCCGGATGAATATATGCAGAGACTTACTGGGGAAGAAGTAAAAGGGGGTATGGCATGAATACGCCAAAAATGAATTATGTGGCTGTTGGCGCGTTTGTTGTTGTCGCGTTGGTCGGGGTTATTATTGCGGTGGCAACGCTTACTGGGCGAACCGGTGCCACAGACAAATATTTTTCCATATATAGCAACGTAACCGGGGTTAAATTTGGCACCCAGGTTTTTTATGAAGGCTATCCGGTGGGCCAAGTTGAAGAGGTAGTCCCCATTGTCGAAGGCGGAGCAATGAAGTTCAGGGTTAATTATGAAGTAACCGAAGGCTGGCAAATACCCAGCGACAGCATTGCCCGAATTGGATCTTCTGGCCTGTTGTCGGCTATTTCTATAAACATTGATGCCGGGCGTTCTATCACCCCATTAAAACCGAACGCGCAAGTAGCTGGGCGGGAAGCAGCTGATTTATTTTCTGTCATGTCGGACATGGCAGGCGAAGTAACAAATATAGCCGAAAATGATATACGTCCGCTTTTGGCAACAATTAACCGCACGGCTGACTCGTTTGCAGCAACGGTTGATACGGTTGGCGTGCTGATGGAAGAAGACGGCGAACGCATGGTTAAAAAGTTTGCAGCACTAGCTGACGATCTTTCCGAGCGCGCGCCCAGAATTGTAAAAAATCTTGACGAAGGTACAGCAAGCTTTGCCAGTTTAGCTAAAGATTTAAACAGCACCCAATTCAAACTTGATAAATTGCTAGATGCAACCGGAAGCATGGTTGGCGAAAACCGCGATCAGGTGCGCCAATCAATTGCTGATTTAAAACATGTTGCAGACTCGCTTGCCCGCCATGTTGATGCGGTTAATCAAAACCTTGAAGGAACCGCGCGTAACATGTTCGAGTTTAGCCGGGAAATACGTCAAAACCCAGGGCTTCTTCTTTCCGGTGCATCGCCCAGTAAAAAAGGCCCCGGCCAATAGCGGTGTCAATAATGGTGCTAAAAAAGATCATAAATAAATGAGGTGGGAAATGAAAAAAATTATATCAGCGATGGCAGCAGCAGCAGCAATGTTTGCTTTGAACGCATGCTCGGCCGCACCAACGGTTCCGCAAGATAATTTCTATCGCATCACCCCTAAACCTGCATCCGTTCAACAAAATTCGATGTTAAAAGATGCAACGGTTGAGATAGCGCGTTTTGTTGCCGATGGTTCGGTTTCTAATCGTCCCATTCTTTATAGCGGTGACGCCAACCCAAATTCGGTTAGCGAATATAATTATCATTTTTGGATTGAATCCCCACCCACCCTTATCAAGGATGCGTTGGTCAGTTATATGCGTGCCGCCGGGGTAGCCAACCGGGTAGTGACCCCGGAAATGAGAGTTTCGTCGGATTATTCGGTTTTAGGCCGTATAAAACGTTTGGAGATTTATACTGGCAAAAAACATATGGGCGTTGCTGCGTTTGAAATTGGCCTCAGGCGTAATTCAGACGGCGAACTAATTTTGCTGAATGAGTATGAATCTATGGTAGAAGCCAAAAATAATTCGGTAGGTTCCGTCATAACGGCGGTTGAGAAGGCAACGGAAGAGGTTTTTTCCCGTTTTGTGGCCGATATTAGTGCAAAATAGGCCATATATCGCGGTATAATTGCAAATCTGGCCGGGATATATTAAAACCCGAACGTGCGATTTAATATTCTCCGTCTATGTCTTTAGGAAATAAAATGCCAAAAACGGACGCTGTTTCGCCCGCAGACTTTCTCGGTGCCGAAAAGACTCTTTTGCCCAACGCCTGCGAGCTCAGAGACGAGCTAACAGCAGCGCTGGCTGGTTATGGGAAAGAGGCCGAGGAAAACCACTTGCAGTCCCCGGTGCGTAGGTTGGCATTTTATATTTCTTCCATGGTACAGAAAGGCCGAGTTGACCTTGCTGGCCTGGAAGAACTTGTTCGTCTTTTGACTATGGATGCATTTTTTTATCGCGCCCGCAAACTGCGCGAATATGTTGGTGAATGCTCACCCGCAGATAATGAAAAACATTTAACAAGCTTGTTTAAAAAACTTGGCCATGATGAAAATGGAAAAGTAATCCCGTTTGAAAAATTCAAAGCCAAAATTGAACGCGAAACTTTTGGTATTGTAATTACCGCGCATCCGACCTTTTCAATCTCTCAAGAGCTAACCACCACCTTGGCAGCGCTGGCAACCGGGTGCGATAACGCAGGCGGCAATATTTCTGAAGATGATCTTATGACGTTGGCAAAAAGCGTTGCCGAAAATGCACAAGGTGGCGGTGGTGCTATTACACTGGACGATGAACAGCAATTTGCGCTTATGGCCATAAGCAATATTCGTCGCGCCGTAAGACGGGTTTATAAGGTTGCTTTTGACGTGGCTGCCGAACTTTATCCAAATGATTGGCAAAGCCTAAAGCCAAAGCTGCTTACGGTTGCCAGCTGGGTTGGTTATGATCTTGATGGTCGTTCTGACATAGGTTGGTCAGATAGCTTAAACGCACGCATGCAGTTGGAAAAACTTGCGCTGGAAGATTACCTGAAAAGTATTTCTGAATTGTCTTCTGATGCCGCCATTGATGCCGGTTCAACCGAAAACATTAATCAGATTAGTAAAATACTTAAATCTCAAGCAAAGCTTCTTGCATCCGATATGGAACGGCTTAAGGCCGACCCCAACAATGTTGATGAGGTTGGCATTTTTTCTCGTGCCTTGGTCAAAAGCACCGAACAACGTTTGGTGTCGTTGGCAAACGTGGTTGATATTTTAGGCGTCGAGGCCGAAAAGGGCGGTCAGTCATCGGCAATGTTTGCGGTGCTTAGGGCTGAAATGTCTAATTTTGGTCTGGCCTTTGCGCAAACCCATGTGCGTATTAATGCGACCCAATTAACCAACGCCATCCGCCATGAAATTGGCCCCATTACTTCGCCCGAAGACCCGGCCAACCGCAGAACATATTTGCGTGCGGTTAGTGAATTGTTGGATGGGGTGCAACCAGTAACAGTTAATTTTGGCTCGATAATGCGTGAACGCACTACCGCCAAGCGTATTTTTATGTTGGTGGCAAAGTTTATTAAATACGTTGATAACGATGAGCCGGTTCGTTTTTTAATTGCTGAATGCAACACGGCGTTTACTGTTTTATCGGCGCTGTATTTTGCTAAATTGTTTGGCGTTGCCGACAACATAGATATTTCGCCCTTGTTTGAAACCGGCGAAGCCCTTGAGCACGGCCATGAAATAGTTACCGATTTGTTGGAAAACCAGCATTATATCAAATATGTAAAAGCCCGTGGACGGATGTGTATCCAAACCGGTTTTTCCGATGCCGGGCGTTATATCGGCCAGATTCCGGCATCATTAGCGATTGAGCGGGTTCGTATAAAGATGGCCCGGCGCATTAAAAAATCAGGAATAACCGGCGTTGATGTTGTTATTTTTGACACCCACGGCGAGTCCATTGGCCGTGGCGCACACCCGCTTAGTTTTTCCGACAGGCTTGATTATACCTATCCGCCCGAAGCCAGAAATGCGTTTAAAGACGCGGACATAAACGTAAAACAAGAAGTCAGCTTTCAAGGTGGCGATGGCTATGTTTATTTTGCCTGTCCTGAAATTGCCCTTGCCACCGTTTGTCGGTTGGTTGAGCACGCATTGCAAGATGATAAAAAAATTGATGATGAATTTTACGAAGATACAGATTTCTCGCTTGATTTCTTCATGGCGGTCAAAGGGTTTAACGAACGATTGTTAGAAAACCCCAACTATGCAGCGTTGCTAGATTTGTTTGGAACAAACCTTCTTTATTCAACAGGCTCGCGCAAAGTAAAACGCCAACACGAAGGCGGTGCGCGGGTTGATCTGGCCCATCCTTCTCAGGTGCGCGCTATTCCACATAACGCCATATTGCAACAATTGGGATATTTTTCTAATTCCATAAGCGGATTAGGCAAGGCCATATCGCAAGATTTTGATCGCTTTGCCGAAGTTTATCAAAGCTCTGATCGCTTATCACGTTTTATAAACATGGCTGCCTATGCCAGACACCTATCAAATCTAGATGCATTGCATGGATATATTTCGTTGTTTGATCCAGCAATCTGGTTAAGGCGTTCACGGATTGAAAAAAATAGCGTGCGGGCCGAACAGATGCAGCATTTGGCGCACATACTTCGTCATAGCAAAGCCCACGAAAAATTAAATCGCACCTATCGCATTTTTCTTAACGACACCATTTATTTGGACAAGGGTTTGAAATCGGTAAGTAATGAAAAAATGCTGCCTTCGGTGGCACCATCTAGCTGCCCCAACCTGACGTTGCTGCATGGGTTACGCGTAGCACTTATACATGAGGTATTTATTATTGTTGCACAGCTTCCGCGTTTTTCAGATATGGCGGAAAGCTCAGATGATGTGATAAGCGAAATATTACATCTTGATATAGACCATGCGTTAGTGGTTCTAAAGCGTGCGTTCCCGGTCTCTGAACCCCATGCCGATGATAAATCATTTGGTGAAGAGGCAACGTACCGCACAGATGTTGATAATGGTTATGAACAAGAACATCGTGAGCTGTTCCAGCCATTAAGCGACATTTATGATTTGATAAGGCGTATTTCTACTGCCGTAGCACATATGTCAGGCGGCGTTGGCTAGTGCGCCCATATGTCGGGCGGCGTTGGTTAAAGCGTTAAATATTCTTATATATCCAGGGCCCGTCGATAAACATCCAACAGCTCTTCTTGTTCTTGGCGTTCTGATTGGTCAAGTTTGCGCAAACTAACCACCTGGCGGATTATTTTTATATCGAAACCTGATCCTTTTGCTTCGGAATAGACTTCTCTGATATCGGCTGCAAGTGCCGCTTTTTCTTCTTCTAGACGTTCTATACGTTCTACGAAAGAACGCAGTTTATCTGCTGCTATACCACCAACATCGCTCATTTTTGAGGTTCCTGTTTTATTGTTAAATGATTTTTTAGTTGCCGGACATTAGCCTTAAGCCCCCCCGGGCGGCAATGTGGAAAACTGGCCCAATCTGTGGAAAAGTTATTTAAGTTTCAAGCGTTGTCTGGGCGAGCCAGTCAACCACTCCATTGAGCGCATCCCGCTCATTAAGCCCTGATTTTATGCCACCGGTATATATTTCCCTTTGCTGTCTGGCCGAGGTACCGCGACTGACTATGGTTCTTATGTGTTCAAGCTCGGCCATGCAGCCTAGTTCTTTGGCATCAATTGAGACCAAGCCTATTAGTTCTTCGCTTAAGGTTTTGAAATCGACCATTTCGGCTTTACCAAAATCGATTAGGCTGCCATCGGTGCCATAACGCTGTGCCCGCCAACGATTTTCACTTATCAGCATATTGTCGTAAATGCGCCAACGCTGGTTATCATGGCGCAGGCGGTAAAGCATTCGGGCTATGGATTGGTAAAGTGCCGCAATAGCGCACGCATCATCAAGATGGGTGCAAACATCGGTTATGCGCATTTCAAGGGTTGGAAATTTATCCGACGGGCGCAAATCCCACCACATCATCGAAGCATCGGAAATGACGCCTGTTTTAATTAAAACATCAATATGACGACGGTATTCGGCAAATGTATCAAAACGAGACGGCAACCCGGTGCGCGGCAATTCATCAAACACGCTTATGCGGTACGATTGCAGCCCGGTATCAACGCCGCGCCAAAACGGTGACGAGGTGCTAAGGGCCAGAAGATGGGGCAGGAAATAACTAATCTGGTTTAATAGGTCTATGCGGAAATTTTCATCTTCGATGCCGATATGTATGTGCATTCCGCTTATTAAAAGCCTTCTCGCCACCACCTGCATATCGTCTGCCAGTGTGTTGTAGCGGTCTTTATCCGTATGGGTTTGTGCCGTCCATTCAGAAAAAGGATGGGTTGAAGCAGCGATTGGGGCCAGCCCGTAAGCGCCTGCAATTTTAGCAATGGTATGTCTTAGGCTGGCCAGCTGGGCACGCGCTTCGGGCACGTTTTTGCAAACCGATGTAGCAATTTCTATTTGTGCTTTCATGAATTCCGGATGGACAAGTCCGGGAATGTGTTTTTCGCATTCTTCAAATAATTCTGGCGGTGGGTTGCTGGCTAGTTCCCGTGTTTCACGGTCAACCAAAAGGTATTCTTCTTCTATGCCGATGGTCAGCGATGGTTGGTTGGCGTCCAAGCAAATACCCCCTGCTTATCCGTTCACTATATCTTGCTGTTTAATATCTAACAACCGCATGAAGGCCATCGGTGCCAAGGGTGTGGTTTATTCCATCTGCTAAAATATCGGCCCAGTGGCTGGCCTCGTCAAAGTTTGCGAGGTGGTCTTGGCGAATTTCAACCGCGCATGTGGCAATACCACCAGCGGTGCCGTGACGGTCAATTGTGTATGCCAGCTCGCGCCCGGAATAGGGCTGGTTATCGCCAACGTGAAGCCCCGACCATGCTTCAAGGGCCTTGATAAGCGGCTTTGCCATTCTGGGATCACGGTTCCACAACACGCCCATATCCCAAAAGCGGTTTTCCCCATTCATTTTGGGTGTAAAGCTATGGATTGAAAACAAGGCTGGCGGCATTGCGTGGCTTTTCCATAGCTTCGTAATTTCAGCGTCAACCGCCCCGTGATAGGGGGTGAATATTCTATCCAACCTGTCGTTGGTTGCCTGTTGGCTGAGATTAATATTTCCCGGAATGGTAATGCCATCGCTAACTTCAGGTATTGAGCCCGGATCGCCAGGTTGGCGATTGAGGTCAATTACCAGCCTAGAATAATTAGCAATTACCGCTGGCGCATTTAATCGCTCAGCCAGCAATCTGCTCACCATGTCGGTGCCAATATCATAGGCAATGTGTTTTTTGAAATTATCGGCACTAAGGCCAAGGTCGCCAAGAGATTTTGGAACGGCATTACTGGCGTGGTCTGAAACAATAACCACCGGGGTTGACCCTAAGGGGTTATATACTTCAAATGCCGGCCCATCTTCAGGGCCAAGAAGTGATGGGGTGGTACCATTTGCCATAGACGATATATAATGTGCATTGCGCCATGGTTGAAAGTATTATTATATATTATTTGAAGCTGGATATTTCTTCATCGGATTCTAGGTCGGAAATCAACCATGCTTCTGAAAGCTGTTCCATTTCTTGCTTGCGCAGGGCGTCAATATCGCCTTCGCCGCTGGCCACAGATATATCCAGATTTTCGGTACAGACATCGTTGACGTTATCTAAGGCCCGTAACATGGCGCAGTCTTTATTGGTAACGGCTGAAAGCGCATGATCGCTTATGGATTTCCCCGTCTGCATGTAGCTAATCCCGTCTATGGCCAGTGACGCTAGCTGCAAGGCGGGCGGCAGGGCCAAACATCCGGAAAGAGCAACAACCATGCCCAATGCGCTGGTTATGCGTAATGCTTTGGCGACTTGCTTCGTATTTTTTTTGACACCTTTTGGTATTTTATTTGTGTCCGTGCTGACGGTCGGGGTCATTTTTTGTCTCCATAAGTTTTTTATTATTATTTAAGCGCACTCGTTTCTATTGTTAAGGATAGTAAGAAAAGATTAAAGTGTAGATGTAATATAGCATTGACAAATAAAATAATTTGTAAGCCTGACTTTAGTCAATTACTTAAAATTATTGATAAAATTTTAAGTAATATATGGCCGTTACTTGGTTGTTTCTTTCTACTAATAAGACAACGATTCAGGTAATGAATTTAATCCATTGTTTTTATCATTTATTTCAAGTGGTTCTATCACCTGTAGGCATCAAATATTGTGACGGCTATCACAATAAAGCCATAAGTAACGATAATGTTATCTTGCGGTGAGAGGCTTTTTTAAAACCGTATAGTTTTGCTCAGCATCAGCTGCGCACGGTTATTGATGGTTTCAAAGTTTACTATGTTTGAACCATTTCTAGAGGTCTCAAGCGTTCCTATTAGTTGCACATCATTTAGTGCCTCGGGAATGTTACCTGATCCAAAAATAGACAGTAGAGGCATGCCGCCCATAACACGAAGCAAAGCTTTTGCATCCCTTCGTGGGATGGATGAAATGAAGGCATCATTTTCTTTGTAGCTATCTACCTGATAGCTGCCTTGCCCAACAAGAAACAGCCCTTTTTCGAACAATCTGGTATATGCCGCCCCTACACCAATCTTGTCGTAGGCGTTGTATTTTTCTATTGCCTTCTTTTTTCCTGCCATGGCGTGAATATCCAGCAATGATATCGGGCTGAAAGTTATTTTAGTCCCTATGCGGGCCTCCATGTTCAAGCCATTTTTTTCCGAAGCAGATGAATTATGAGATGTCCTGTATAGTTGGTTTTGTATTTTTTGTTCAAAATATGGACGGAACTTGTTACCGCCAAGTGCATCCCACCTGAATTTTGCACCGTTTTCCATCAGATAGAAATTTTGCGAAAGGTTTATGCGGTTGTGATTGACCGACACATCAAAGGTTCCTAAGTCGGAAACAATAACGCCACCCAAATCAATTCTTCCAACAATTAGGTCAAGATCATCCTGCGTTGCTTGTTGGTCGGTGGTTAGATTTATTTTTCCATATAGTTCATGGGCGCGCTGCAAGCCCAGATCATGACGCACTTCCAGCGATGCAGAAACCAATACTCCAGTATCAGATTCTTCTTTTGAGGTATCAGAGATGAGCGTATTCAATAATAAAAGATCACCTGATTTAGGGGCCGAATTTTTATTGCTGTCGTAATGAATTCCCATAGCCGTTGAAAGCGTGAACTTTGTTCGCCTCTTTTTTGCCTTTATGTCGTATAGATATTTATTTGCTTGCAATTTGTTTTCTGCAGAAATATCTGACGATAAAATAATATTAAAAATTCCTTCTGCTTCTACAAAATTACCAAGACGATAAACAACCACCGCATACAGCATGCGCACATAATGTAAATCCGGACGTTTCAGCAATACACGCTCAAGTGCCGCCTGGGCACGGTCAAGCCTTCCTTTGAGGATTTGGGTGCGGGCGTAAAGAATATTTATTTCAATATTGTCAGGGTCAGCTAAAACGTCGGCAAATGTCACTTCATGTTCAAGCGTATCCAAGCCCATATTCTTGAACATTGCTTCGCGAGCAAGCTCAAGGTCTTCAAGCCCGGCTTCAATTGTGCGCTCTACATCGGTGCTTGCTTGTGCCAGTTGATCATCAGCATGCGCGGTCTCAGGGTTTGCTAAAAATATTATGGGGATAAATAGCAAATACAGCACAGCAATAAAAAAGGAGGCCATTATATGACCCCCCCTTTTATTAATTGATGCCTCGGGGCGCATGCTTTGTTTCATGCCCGTAGAGTATTACTCAATCATACGCATCATCAAGGTTTTATAATTGATGCCCCTATTACCACTTCCTGTCCGCTGGCATTAGAAATAGACAGTGATTGAAGGGCATTGGGCAGCGATCCGCCTCCATCAATAAACGATACCATGGCATTGCTACTATAGCTTGTGCCACCAATGTTAGCCTGTATAGAATTTTCTTCAACCGTAAGTACATTTGCCTTCGCCAAATAACTAGCATTTAATGTTGCTGCCGTTCCGGACTGACTGATGCCAAGGGTTGGAACATAAAGATTACTGTACGTAGCGCCAATGTTTCGGGTGTTAAAATTAGCCACCATGGAAAAATCATATTTACCTACTGTTGTTCCATTGAGCGAACTCAGACCGGTTTTAATGTCAGCCGCAGTAAGCTCGCCCGAGGTATTGGGAAATTGACCATAATACATTGGCACGCCGTTTTGTGCGTACGTAGCAGATCCTGTGTAGCCTTTAAGTTGACCGTAATTTAGCGGGGTCATGCCACCCACAGATGCGGACATGGCCGCAGCACTGGTTGTTTCTCCGGAGAGAACAGCATTGAGTTCCTGGCTTATAAATTCAGCCTTTACGGCAGAATACGTTGTGGCACTTGTGTTGCCTGAAACAGTGGCTATTTCACTGAAGCCTCCTTCTGTGGTTTCGGTTGAGACAGGAATACCTTCACCCGCAGACATAGATGTTGTTGCACCCGAAACCTGTTGTTCAAAGGTTGCAATAATTTCAGACGGAATCTCAGCAACTATGCTGGGGGCTGTGCCGGGTTCTACGCTAAATCCATAACCCGAACGACGTACTTCGGTTTCACCAAATTCGTTCTTAAACACAATGCCGCCCGCTTTGTCACCGGTGTTGTTGTTTGGCCCAGGGCCAAGTAGGCCAAAATACCAACCGCCCGTGTCTGGCTTGCTTAGCGCAAAGAAGCTTGTTCCACGGATACCAATTTCACCGTTGGGAGTGCGAATGGAAACATTTTCGGGATTTTGTTTTGCAATTTCACCTGAAATATAACGAAACGCACCTTTGGCAACACTCACAATAAGCTTGGAATTGCCATCTGGATCATAGACCATTTCATCAATAACAATTTCTGATTGAGGGCCGACGGTAAAAGTGGTCTCATCAAGCAATAATATCTGCAATCCTGAATTAATACCGCTTTCAACGGTTTCAAGAAAATAAACACCTTCTCCGCTTTTGGCGCTTCGTACCGCATCAGATGTTGCTGGCTTCAGGTGAACTGTTCCGTGCACGCCGGCCTGAACACCAACCTTTTCAGCCGCGTTAGCTTGCTTTACCACCATGGCCATTGTTATAGAAATGGCTAATGCACCCATGGCCAATGTAGCCATGTTGAAGGTCGGTAATATCGACCCACGATAAAGAGCATTTTTTATATCGGTATTTATATTAAAATGGCGTTTCATGGTGTCCTCCTTTGTCGTTTGGCCATCAAGCATTTGATGAACCACAAACGTACAGCTGTTATCTTGAGCCATTAATACCATCCTCAAAGGGATCTAATAAGTGATATAACGCACAGTTTAAGAGGTGGCGAGGGTCACATTTTCGTGAAAAATGCCCTAACTATATATAAAATAGAAGTATTTTTGTATTAGGCTAAGAATTTTGCCTTTTTGCCTATTGTCCGGGCTTTATGCGGGGCAGGGCCACAATCGGCAGGTAAGTTATTGTAAATAAAGCAAAGGCAAGACTCCACGCGCCCGCGGCTATAATAAGCGCCCCATCACCCAATAAAGGCTGGGAAAGCCTTGCTACCGCCGCCACGCTAACAAGCAGATATGAAACTATAACTGGCTTGGGGGTTATTAATTGCCTGCCGCTATGGCCAAGTGCTGCTCTGCTCATTAGCGCCAATGTAATCGTCCCTATTGCACCAACGCCAATCCCGTGAAATGCATCCGCCCTCAGGTCAGCGTATTCAAAAACACCACGTAATATCAGGCCAATAGCTAGCCACCCATACCCTAGATGAAGCACCCAAACGATGGGCTTGCCAATTGTTTTTAGTGTATTCCATCCCTGCATACGAAAAAGATTAAGCACACCAGCAATTATTGCCAACACTGGCACCGCTTGTTTGGTTATGGCCATATAGCCGCTGGCCAAGTCTGCTATTGCCAATACCACAATGGAGCCAATTGCAATGGTATCGATACGTGAATGTTGACGCATGGCCGCACTAGGCCCTAGCGCACCGCTTGTGAACCCCGGCACCACCCGTCCGCCAAGTATGGCAATAAGAATGGCCACAAGGTTTATGGCCAACGTAAGCGGATTGACGTCAATATTATAATCACCAGCAGTTATGTGGGTCAGTATGTTGGCTATGCTAAGCAGTGCAATAAGGGCAACAAATACCTTATTGCGAGATGAACTGCTTTTTAATAATTCGGGGATTCCTATAATTATCAATAATGGCAAATAGGATACATCTATAATAAACACAACGAATGGGGGAATATATCCGGCTGACCACATTACCGCCCGCCCACCTATCCAAATGATGACCAGTAGCAATAACCGCAATCCACTAGCAGGGGTTGTACCCTCCCAGTTGGGAACTGCGGTTAAAAGAAAACCTGATATGACTGCTGCTACAAATCCAAAAATAAGCTCATGGCCATGGAAAAGGCCTGCCGGCCAAGGTAGCCGAACCCAGTCGTTTAGGTGGGCACCCAGCCACAGGGGGACTAGCAGCGAACCGTAAAGGCCGGCCATCAGGAAAAATGGCCTAAAACCATTTTGCAATAGCGTAGGCATCGCCCTTTTTTCATAAAGTGGCATAAATTACCCTATTTTTTGTGTGTATATATTTTGCATATATTTTTAGTTAAAGCTCATAACTAATTATCACTAAAGAAAAAAACCATCTTTGATTATTGTCAAAGCTTTGCAGCCCACCTGAAAATGATCTATAACAATTAAGATACAAATCTGGTCATTTTACCTACTTAATTAACCGTAGCATGGACACCGCATGACAAATGAAGATACGTTGGCAATTCTTAAAAAGGTTCCTTTGTTTTCGCGCATACCAAACGCCGAACTGAAAGAACTAATAAACGATTCAAAAATTATTGAAGCACCATTGCACAAAATACTTTTTTTGCAGGACGATGTGGCTGACCATTTTTATGTTGTAATCGATGGGTGGGTAAAACTATACCGCCAGACCAAGGATGGCGACGAGGCGGTGATAGAGGTAATTACCCACGGACAGTCTTTTGCTGAAGCAGCAATTTTTGAAAAGCAAAATTACCCTGTAAGCGCCGAATGCGTTACCGATGCGGTATTAATTGCCATAAAGGGCGATACTTTTATTGATAGAATCGAACGTCAGCCAAAGTTTGCAATGCAAATGCTTTCGTCCATGTCCAGGCGTCTCAGGATGCATATCGATCTTATTGAACGTTTGGTTATTAAATCTACATCTGAACGACTTGGCGATTTTTTATTGAGCCTCAGTCGTGCAAATTCTGATGCTGAAATAATCCATCTTCCCTATGACAAAACTTTGGTTGCGGCAAGGCTGGGTATGAAGCCTGAAACCCTTTCGCGGGCATTGGCAAAATTGCGCTCGGTTGGGGTGGAAACCCGTGGTCACGAGGTAGTTATAAAAAATCATCAAGCGCTGCGCGACTTCTGCAAGGCAGATGGGGAAACACGGGCGGTTGCATCGTGAGACAATGCTTGACATTCTACTAAATAATAATGTTTAACACTTCCTAAAATAAATAATAATGCTTAACATTTCCCCAAATATAGTATATTTTTCAATTATTTAACTACTAAGGCACTTAAATTGACTTTGGTTAAGGCGGATTTGCCCGTTTTGTGGGCAATTTCCACGCGAGGATTTTTTTTTGCTTTTAGAAATTTAAAAGAGGAGGGTAGTTATGAGTTCAGATTCATCGGGAAATATTCCCTTTATGCAACGGCTATTGGATAGTCCGTTTGTGCTTCTTGCACTAGGCATGGTCGTTCCGACCATGCTTTACACCGTGTGGGGGGTGGTCGAAATATTATCCATCCCCGTGGCACCTTAGGGGAGGGAACGACATGTCGATATTTCCAACAGAAGAAAAAATTTGGTGGAACGAACCGGTAGAAAAATCGGAAGTTCTATGGGTAGCCATATCCTTTATTTGGGCATTAATCATGTTTTTCATGATGCCCTACTGGCATTTTGCAGGCGAACAGAACCTTTCCAACGAAGCGTATCAAATATCACCAGATGCTTTTGAAGAAAAGACCGAAGCCTTCGCCGCGAAATATACCGTTCGCGAAGATCCGGTTTCGGGCTATCCGATTGTTGCCCCACCTGCTGGCAGCGATGTTTATATGTACGGTAAAAAGTGGGAATGGTGGCCCATGCTTGAACTTCAAGAAGGTAAATCATATCGCTTTCATCTTTCATCGCTGGATTATATGCACGGTTGGTCCTTGTTACCTGAGAACATTAACCTGCAAATAATTCCAAATTACGAGATGGTGCTGACTGTAACACCAACTTCTAATGGTGAGTTTAGCGTCGTCTGTAACGAATTTTGCGGCATTGGTCACCATGACATGGTCGGCAAAATCTTTGTGAAGAAGTGAGGGGATAATCATGGCTAATTTTCGTACATGCCCGGATACCGGGTTTAAAATAGATTTACAGGCTGACAAGCTGATTAAGTGGAACGCGGTTACAGCCGTTGTATTCCTTTTGGTTGGTGGTCTTTTTGGCCTGTTAGTCGCACTTACACGCTGGCCGGCAGTTCATCTTCTTGATGCCGAACTGTTCTATCTGGCACTTACCGCACATGGACTGGACGTTCTATTAGTTTGGTGCATTTTCTTTGAGATAGCACTTTTGTATTTTACTTCCGCTATCTTGCTTAATGCCCGTCTGGTGTGGCCCAAGTTGGCATGGATAGGGTACTGGCTAATGCTAGGTGGTGCTGCCATGACCAATGTTGCGGTATTGCAGGGTGATTCTAGCGTTATGTTTACATCCTACGTGCCAATGATGGCGGCTCCGCATTTTTATCTCGGCATAATATTATTTGCCGTGGGTGCTTTGCTAGGCTGTGCTGTGTTTTTTGCAACGCTTCATATGGCAAGAAAAGAGCGTACCTATGAAGGATCAATTCCGCTGGTTACCTTTGGCGGAATGACCGCTGCCATTATTGCTGTTTTCACCATTGTTACCGGTGCAGTAATTTTAATTCCAACGTTTGTCTGGTCATTGGACATGGGATTGATACCGGAAATTGATGGTCTGATTTATCGGGTCATTTGGTGGGGCATGGGTCACTCGTCTCAACAAATCAACGTTGCGGCGCAAATCGCATGTTGGTATGCCATTGCGGCAATTTTGTTTAACGCAAAACCGTTAAGCGAAAAAGTCAGCCGTACGGCATTTTTGATGTACATCTTGTTCCTTCAACTGGCATCGGCTCATCATCTTTTAGCCGATCCAGGTTTGAGCGCTGAATACAAGATATTCAACACATCATATGCTCTATATCTTGCCGTTCTAGGCTCCATGATCCACGGTCTTACCGTTCCTGGTGCAATCGAAGCAGCCCAACGTAAAAAAGGCTATAACAATGGCTTGTTCGAATGGCTGGCCAAGGCACCTTGGGGCAATCCGGTATTTTCCGGCATGGCGCTTTCGGTTGTTTTGTTCGGTTTCTTGGGCGGAATTACCGGTGTCATCATGGGAACAGAACAACTTAACCTCATCATACATAACACCATGTATGTACCGGGCCATTTCCACGGCACGGTTGTGGTGGGTACGACATTGGCTTTCATGGCCATATCGTATTGGTTGGTCCCAACCTTGTGGCAGAAAGAAATGGTGTTCCCCGGCCTTGCTAAATGGCAGCCCTATTTATTTGGGTTAGGTATGGGTTGCGCCTCCATCTTCATGATGGGTGCCGGAACGTTAGGTGTGCCAAGACGTCACTGGGATATTGCCTTTGCAGATTCTCCTATCGGCCATATCTTCCCAGAGGCAGCTAACCTTATGATGGGTCTTGCGGGTGTTTCTGCGGTAGTCGGTTCGCTTGGCGCAGGCATCTACATACTCAATATGGTTGGAACCATTCTTTGGGGCAAAGCCAAGGTACCAGCACCGGCTGCAGCAGAACCAACAACTGCTGCTACGCCTTCTGCTGCTACTAGTTATGGCGGCGCAGGCACCATGGCCGTTCCCGGAACGTTTGTTCTGGCGATGGTTTTCCTAACCACATTTGTTCTCTATTACTTCGTGAACTGGAAATACCTCGCAGGCGTTTGGCATCTTAGCTAGACGACTTACTATCTATCGACGGGCGACACACAAATTAAAACCCTCCTCAGTGTCGCCCGTCGCTTTTTCTAAAAAATTCTATTTATGGGTAAAAATTAGTTGAATAAAAAACACCCCATTATAAAAACCACATCGCACGCCCCCGGCCTCTTCTTCCACCTCCCTTTTTTGGCCTTGGGCGTGTTGTTGTTGGGGCTGCCGACGTCTGCGTTTGCTGCCGGTGATATAACCACCGATGCAAATAATGGGTTGAGCGAAAAAACTAAACAGGTAATTGAAGTAAGTCAGGCTGCGGTTGGCAGAAAAGTTGGCAACTTCAAACTTTTAGGCAGCAACGGCACCGAATATCGTATAAGCGATTTTCTAGGCAAGCCGTTGGTAATTAATTTAATTTATTCAAGCTGCGCTGATAGCTGTCCACCGCTTGTAACTTCGCTCGGCAACGCCGTTGATATAAGTCGTGATGGCATGGGGGCTGAAAGCTTTAATGTTATAACGGTTGGCTTTGACACCACATTCGATACCCCGGAACAAATGGCTGAATTTGGTAAAGATCAAGAACTTGCCGATGATAATTGGCTGTTTGTAGGTGGCGAGTTGGATCAGATATTAGGGCTAAGTGATGATTTAGGATTTGAATTTTATCAAGTAGAAGGCGGGTTTAACCACCTAGACCAAATTACGGTAATTGACGGCAAGGGTGTTGTTCATACACAAATATACGGCGCAAACTTTTCACCTACCCTGTTGGGCGAGCCATTAAAGGCCATAATGTTTGGTACATCTACGCCATATGCCAGCATTGACGATCTGGTAAAACGGGTTCGTCTATTTTGCACTATTTATGACCCGGAATTAGGACGCTATCGATTTGATTATGGTATATTTGTCCACCTGCTAGCGGGAGCAACTTTTTTGTTAGCTGTTGGGACTTTCCTTGCTCGTCAGCTATGGCGGTTTGCAGCCGAAAGCAAGGCAGCCCAAAGCAAGGCAGCCCAAAACAAGGACATAAATAAATCCGATAATATTGCTTGAAGTTGATATTTTCGACCTAATTTAACAAGCATCAAGGTGTGCGCTAAACCTCTCTATATGATAGTAGTAACAAAAAATTATATGGATCCTTGAAAACGGTCCGCAAACGGATTTTAGATGCAACAATATTTAAGAAATATTTTCCATCATATTGAAGCCCTTTTTGACAAGGCATTTGATGGCGCATTAAACCCAATTCGCCGCCTAGGGCCGCTTGCATTTTTTCTTTACTGGATTGTCGCTGGCAGCGGGATTTATATTTATATATTTTTCGACACATCGGTAAGTGGTGCCTATGAATCGGTTGAATGGATGACGCGCCAATGGTATTTGGCGGGAATTATGCGAAGCCTGCATCGGTATGCATCTGATGCCATGGTGGTGGTTGCAATGATGCACTTGTTGCGTGAATTTTCTTATGGCCGATATCGCGGGGCCAGATGGTTTGCATGGTTTACCGGGGTTCCAATAATATGGTTTTTGTTTTTTTCCGGCGTCAGCGGCTATTGGTTGGTATGGGACCAATTGGCGCAGTATGTGGCCATAGGTTCAATGGAATGGCTTGATTGGCTTGGTATTTTTGGCAAGCAGGTGGCTAATAATTTCTTAAGCCCGGCCACCATTACCGATAGATTTTTTACGCTTTTGGTATTCATTCATATATTTGTGCCGTTGTTTTTATTGTTCATCATGTGGTTTCATGTGATGCGCTTGAAAAGCCCGCGCATAAATCCGCCCAAGGAATTAATGATTAGTTCGATTATTGCGCTTGTAATTATTTCTCTTGTTTATCCGGCAACCAGCCATGACAAAGCCGATCTTTCTACCGTGGCCCTTAATCTTAATTTTGATTGGTTTTATTTAATTGCCTATCCATTGTTCGACGCCATTGGCCCGGGGCCAATGTGGGCGGCTGGCATTGGGGTCACGGTTTTGGTTTCAATTATTCCGTTATTTAGCATGCGAAATCGTCCAGCCGCCGCGTTTGTTTCGCTTGAAAAATGTAATGGCTGTACACGCTGTGCCGCCGATTGTCCTTATGACGCCATAGAAATGAAACCGAGATCTGATGGATTGAAATTTGATACCGAGGCCGTGGTCGATCCTGACGCATGTGTATCGTGCGGTATTTGTGTTGGCGCCTGTCCGGTTTCAACCCCGTTTAGACATGACGAAGAAATGCAAACCGGAATTGATTTGCCATCTCAATCGTTAAAAAATATGCGCGATGAAGTAGTAAAGGTTATGAAAACCGCACGCGATGAAGCGGGCGCAGTAGGTAACGGCACCGCAGTCGTTGTTTTTGGTTGTGCCAATGGGATTAATCTTGAAAAACTAAAATCATCCATCAATTTGCCAGATTGTAGCGTGGCCGTTATGGGCGTTGCCTGTACCGGAATGTTGCCGCCATCGTTCATTGATTTTGCAATTTCACGCGGTGAAATGGATGGCGTAGTTGTTACCGGTTGCAGGGAAAATGGATGCTACCACCGCTTCGGTCAATTCTGGGTAGAAGACCGCATCAATCAATTACGTGATCCAAATTTGCGGGCGCGTGTCCCGCGTGAACGCCTGCGTACAATTTGGGCGGCACCAACCGACCTTGCCAAGGCCGCTGACGAGACCGCCGCTTTTTGCGAGTCTCTTCCCTCTATTACAAAAGACGATGGGGTGGGGTGATGGAAATTGCAGGCATAAAAGTTTTTTACATTGTCCCCATTTTGGTCTTTGGGCCGATAGTGTTTTTTGTTTTGTTCAAGGCGATTGGGATTGGAAGTCTGTTTTCCCTTAGCGATGAACAAAAAGAATTGCAGCGCAAGCATCGCCAATTGGAAAGCGCACTTAATGTGGAAACCGCAAAAAGTGCCCGTTATAAAAAACCAAAATTGACTGTGATGAAAATAATAGGTCAAGGGTTGCTGTATCTACCGTTCTTGCTGGTCGTTGGTTATTTTTCAAGCTATCCGAAATATGAATTTGCACCTGAAAATACAGCACAGATAAAATTAAGTTTGACACTTTGGGGAGAGCGCAAAATCCCATGCCGCACCAGAACCGCCGAAGAACTAAAAGAATTACCACCAAACATGCGTAGGGCAAAAAGCTGTTCACGCGAACGCCATCCGGTAAGAATTACTTTTAATCTTAACGGCGATACGGTTTTTAATAAAAGCGCCAGCCCGGCGGGCCTGCGTGATGATGGCCCATCAAGTTTTTATCAAACATTTATGGTGCCGGCAGGAAAGCATGAATTAATTGTAAATATTTACAATGGCGATGATGATACGCCCGTTAAAACATTTACGCAGGGGGTTACATTATCTTCAGGACAGGCCATTGCCCTAACCCATACTGCCGGGGAAGGCATCGTTATTCATTAATTCTTGGCATTAATTCTTGGCATTATTCTTGTGACGCTGTTCCCAAGCATGAAAATCGCGATCAAAGGTTGAGAAATGCGTGGTGAACCAATCACGCACACGCTGACCCAATGTGGAATCGAGGTCAACGTTTTGACCAGA
>DAOWFB010000146.1 GCA_030638205.1 Thalassospiraceae bacterium | reverse complement strand
GGCTTAGATGAAATTGGCGTTAACAGCGCCCACCATCAGGCGGCAAAGGATGAGCCTGCAACATTAAAAATAAATGCGCGTGCGCCCGATGGAACAATCGAGGGCATAGAAGCGCCAGAGCAAGCATTTTGTTTGGGCGTACAGTGGCACCCAGAGTTTGAAATTACCGATGCTGATACCCGAATTTTTGCGGCCTTTGTTGAAGCCGCCCGCGGCTATGCCCGTGACCGCGAACAAAGTGGCCAATACGATGACCAATAAGATGGCCAATAAAATGGATAACACGAATGAACGATGAAGTTGCCGTAAAAGGTGAGCGCGTTGCAAAGCATATGGCCCGCGCCGGGCTTTGTTCGCGCCGGGATGCCGAACGTTGGATATCTGATGGCCGGGTCGAGGTCGATGGTAAAACCATTAACACCCCCGCCACCATAGTTGATGACCCTTCACGCATAAGCGTTGACGGAAGCAAGCTTGGACAAAAGGGTGAAACAAGGCTTTGGCGTTACCATAAACCACCGGGGCTGGTTACCAGCCACAAAGATGACATGGGTCGGTCTACGGTTTTTGAAAAAATGCCCGAACACCTGCCCCGGGTTATTTCCGTTGGCAGGCTTGATCTCAACACCGAAGGGTTACTGTTATTAACCAACGATGGTGAATTGGCCAGACGGCTGGAATTACCCTCAACGGGCTGGAAACGTCGCTACCGGGTGCGTATTTTTGGCCACGTTAGTGACGACAGGTTAGCATCGTTGGCCAAGGGTATAACCGTTGACGGAATACATTACGAACCGATTGAGGCCAAACTGGAAAAACGCACCGGGTCTAACGCATGGTTAGAGATGGTATTAACCGAAGGCAAAAACCGAGAAATCAGGCGAGTGCTGGAACATCTGGGCTTAAAGGTGAGCCGTCTTATTCGCATGGATTATGGCCCATTTAAATTGGGCGACCTAACGCGCGGCGCAGTAAAAGAAGTTTCAAGAAAAATGCTGGTCGATCAATTGGGTAAAAACCTTGATATAACCGACGTAGATTCAAAAGCCGCCGCCAAAGCCAAAAAAACCAGCCGCAGCGGGTGGGCCAAAGCCAAACCAAAGAAAAAATCCAGTAGTAAATTAAGAGATAAATCAAAAGCAAGGGCGCTGGCCGATGCCAAAGAAAGAGCCAAGGCAAAATCCATTGTAAACAATAAAGAGGCTGGCCCCAAAAAAGGCCCAGACAAGGGTAAAGGCAAAGGTAAGGGCAAGAATCCCTGATGCGAATAGTCGCGGGAAAACATAAGGGTAAAACCCTTGAGGCACCCAACGGCAGGATTACCCGACCCACATCTGACCGGGCGCGGGAAACCATTTTCAATATATTGGCCCACGGAATTAATGGTATTAATGGAATTAATGGCATTAAAGATATTGATGGAGCATCATTAAACGACGCACGGGTTGTGGATGTTTTTGCCGGAACCGGGGCATTGGGGCTTGAGGCCATTTCCAGAGGTGCTAAATCTTGTATTTTTATTGAAACTGGCAGGGCGGCCATCGCTACATTAAAAAACAACATTTCAACATTGGGCGAAAATGATGCCACGACCATTATTTCCAGCCCCGCCGAAAGAACCCCGCCGCCCCCGGGTGGGCCGGTTGATGTGGCATTTCTTGATGCCCCCTATGGCAAAGGCCTAAGCCAAATTGCACTGGAACGGCTGGTCTTAAAAGGCTGGTTCAAACCGGGCAGCATTGCAATTGTTGAGGTCGGCAAAGACGAAGAATTTACGCCACCGGCGGAATTTGAAACCATAAAAGAAAAAACCATCGGCGCGGCCAAAACGGTTTTTATAAAATTCACTTAAATATTATTGATTAGCTGGCGTTGCCTGAAAGAAATTCACGGGTGAGGATTTTTCCTTCTTCAACCGCTGGCTGATCAAATGCATTTACCCCCAAAAGACCAGCAGAAATTATTGTTTCCAACATGAAATGCATGAAAAGCCCACCCAGAACTTCTTCATCAAGTTTTTCAAGCATGAAAAGTCTTAATGGGCATCCATTTTTTACCAGCGTAATTGCGGTTGCCCGCTGTTCGGCATCCAATAAATCGCCCATGTGGCTGCCTTGTAAATATGAAAGGTCATCTTCCTTGACCAGTGCGGTGGAGATTAACCTGCCACGGCCCGCTACATTCATAAGTATAAGGGTAAATATTTTATCCTTGGGCCCATCAAGGTATAACTGCATCTGGCTATGCTGGTCGCGGGTACCAAGGGCGCGTATGGGGGTTGAACCGGAACCATTTTTACCAAGACTTTCCGCCCACAGTTGACGAAACCACAAAGCAAATGGCGCTAGCCTGTCCACATATGGCATTAAAACCGTGTTTGCTATGTTTTTCTTTTTAACCATTGCAACCTTTATGGCGGCCCCCATAGCAGGTGGGCTGTTTTCTGGATTATCACTATTTAATGTCTCATCAAGCACCAGCTTTGCCCCCCGGCGCACCGCTTGCACATCAAGCCCTGCAATAAGTGCGGGCAATAACCCAACCACCGAAAGCACAGAAAAACGACCACCAATATTGGTGTCGTGGTCAATAACCGGCAGATTGAGACGGTTGGCAAGCGAGCGTAGTGGATTTATTCCAGGTTCGGTAATTACCAATGCATGGCCTGATGCTTTTGAACGGCCACGTTTTGCCATTAGTGCTTCAAGGCAAACTATAAACTGTGCCACGGTTTCAGCGGTCGAGCCTGATTTGGAAATAACTATAAAACCGGTTTTAGCTAAATCTAGCTGACTAATCATTAGCTCGAACGTGTCGGGATCAACATTATCAATAAAATGGAGTTTCGGTCCGCCTAAGCGCGGGCCGAAGCCGCTATCGGCAAGGGCGTAAAGTGCCTGCCCGCCAAGGGACGAACCGCCAGTACCAAGAATAACCACATCGTTGAATTTTTCTCGGTAACGAATTGCCACACTTTCTATTTGGGCAATATCGTCTTCTCGGGTGCAAATATTTAATAGCGCCAACGAGCCATCTTGCTGACTTTGCTTTAATTTAGAAATTATATCTTTGCTTTTTACTTTGAATTCAGCCAAATCACCTTCGCTAAGGCCATTTTTGCCAACGCGAGATTCAAAGCAATCATCAATTATTTGCTGGTACAGCACCAACGCCCCTCCCTTAGTGCCTTGGGCCTCTTGGGCCCCCTGTGAGCCCCCTTGGCCTAAAATATATTTTCAATTTCCAGACTATCATACCCAAAAGCCACCTCAAAATAGGTAAAAAATATCGTCTTTTAAGGTGTGGACAAAAGTCCTTCGGGCTTGCCAACCACCACAATATCAAGCTGATCTGGGTTTAAAAGGCGTCGGGCCACATTAAGGACATCTTTTTTACCTACCGCATCTATGTATGATTTGCGTCGATCTAGGTAATCTATCCCTAAGTCACTCGCCTGCATGCCGACAAGTATTCCGGCAATGGCACCTGATGAGGTAAAACGAAGGGGGAAAGCACCGCTTAGATATGTTTTGGCATCTGCAAGTTCGGTTGCGGTTGCACCATCTTTCGCCATGTGCGCCCATTCATCTTTTATTATTTTTATAGTCTCCTTCACGCGCGAATTTTCAGTTCCGACATGACCAAAAATTAACCCCGCATGATCAAAGGGGTAGACGCTGGTAGAGATTGAATAAGCCAGCCCGCGTTTTTCGCGAACTTCATTATATAACCTCGAGGTAAAGCTGCCGCCGCCAAGTATATGGTTCATTACCAATGCGGCATAAAAATCAGGATCATCGCGTTTTATACCGCTTTCGGTAAAAATTATTACACTTTGCGGAATATCTGTTTCAATTACTTTTATCCTACCATTTAATTTTGGCTTTACCTCTGCAGCAGTTTTTACATTTGGCATATCTGGCAGCGCACCAAAGGCATCATCAAGAAATTTGGATAAAGCACCTGGCCCAATATCACCGGCAACGCCAATGACAAGATTTTCTTTAGCTAACATGGTTTTGACAAAATTTCTTAAGTCACCTTGCATTATGGCTGAAATGCTTTCGGCGGTTCCATTGGTGCGCCGACCATAACCATGACCCGCAAACAAACTTTCAAATACTTCGTTCATGGCAATTGATTGTGGCCGCTCCATATCACGCCTTATCGATGCCAATATTTGTGCGCGAATACGTTCAACTGGCTCTGTATCAAAGCGGGGCTGGGTCAACGCAAGGTTTAAAAGTTCGGTTGCAGAGCCAAGATTTTGGCTAAGGGTTTTTAGTGTTCCAGAAAAAGAATCTTTTGATGCACTAAAGCGCAAGGAAATTGCTTCATCTTCTAGGCGGGCTTGAAATGATTGGCTATCAAGGTGGCCGGCACCTTCGTCGAGCAAGCCCGATATCAGATTTGCCAAACCTTCCTTGCCAACTGGGTCAAGCGCGACCCCACCCTTGAATAAAAAACGCACGGAAATAACAGGGTTTGCATGATCTTCTATTAACCATGCGGTTATTCCGCCCTTACTTTTAACTTCCTGCACCGTGGCTGCAAATGCATTAGCGGAACCAGCGACAACAAACATAAAAAGAAAAAATGATATAATTCGCTTTGTCATAATCAACCGCCTTTACCATTATTTTGCGCTGGCAATAATTTTGCGGTTACTTTTCTTTTTTCGTTAAATATTTGCTTTGCCGCAGAAATAACATCTGCTTCGTTTATGTTTTTGATATTATTCGGCCATTCTTCTACGTCGCTTATTTTATGCCCTGCGGCTAATGCCCCGCCCAATGCCCATGCGCTGGATTTAAGGCTATCGCGCACATAAATAGCATCGGCTAACATGCGTTTTTTTACTCGCCCAAGTTCGCCGGACGTTAACCCATTTTTGATAAGTTTTTTAAGTTCTTTCTCAATGTCGTTTGCAATTGCATCCAGCTTTGCACCTGGCTTGGGGCTTGCATAAAAAACAAATCGGCCCGGCCCCATGGGGTCGGAAGAATAACCGGCGCCCGCGGAAACCACTTTGCCATCACCAATAACCAAGGCCCTATAAAGCCGGGACGTTGTGCCGCCGCCAAGGACTTGTGCCAGCACCTCAAACGCAGCAACCCTCCCAGCATTACTGCTGCCGAGTGATGGCGCAATTACACTAAGGCTCCATGCCGGCTGACCAACCCGTGCATCACGCACAATTACCTCGCCTGATTTTGGAGCATCGGGCATTCCAAGCAAAGGGCGAGGCGGTGTCTTTGCGTTATTGATGGGGCCATAATATTTATTTGCCAATTTACGTACAGCTTCAGGTTCAACATCGCCAACAATTACTAATATGGCGTTGGATGGTACATAGTATTTTTTATAAAAATCCAAAATATCTGATCTGGTTACAGATTTTATTTCACCTTCCCACCCTATTACCGGGCGACCATAAGGATGGCCATTTGGAAATAATTCTGCACCCAGCTTTAATCGTAATTTACCCGATGGATTGTTTCCTATGCGCTGGCGACGCTCTTCTAGAATTACATCGATTTCTGTTTCTATGTCGGCCTCGTTTAAAACAAGCGCGTTCATGCGATCGGCCTCAAGCTCCATAATCATTTCCAACCTGTCAGCGGAAACTGTCTGGTGGTATCCGGTATAATCAAACGAAGTAAAAGCGTTTTCATTGCCGCCATTTCTGGCAACCATTTTTGAAAATTCACCATTAGGATGGCTAGCTGTTCCCTTGAACATTAAATGTTCAAGTAAATGCGCTATTCCGCTTTTACCCTGCGGCTCGTCTATGGAGCCAACCCGATACCAAAGCATCTGCATAACAACAGGCGATCTGTGGTTTGAAACAACCACCACCTGCAAACCGTTATCCAGAGTAAATTTAGTAGGTGAGAATACTTCCGCCCGCGCATTACCATAGGCAAATACGAACATTAAAAATGCAACATTTAGGGCAATTAAAATACGCATGCTCGTAATTGACCTTATAAATAGGGCCGGATAAAGGCAAAAAACTGTGCAGAAATTACGCCAATACATAAATGGCGGTTTAGTTAGTTAAATACGCCGTCTAGCAGGCGTGGCTTTTTGCGTTCAATTTTGGGAATGTCACCTTCGTTAAGCGGAATGCCCTTGGCTTTATTGTCACGAAGGCGTTCGGATTCCAGCGTCGGGTCTATCACTGCACCTCTGCTTAGCTCTTCGTCGCTAAGCATTATCCTATCCATTGCCGTTATATCCTCGGTGGCAAATGTCGACGATTCACGTTCTAATAATTTCCGGATATTAGGCTCGGTACCGCCAACACCGCTACGCGAATAAATTGCGGCCATGCCGGGGCTTGATGCAATTATCTTTTGCTGCTGTGGCTGTTTTCCGGTTACCGCGATGCGGGCCTGAGTTGTTGGGTCGTCAACGCTACGCACCTCTGTTCCCGGTTCTGCTGGCGGGCGTAACCCAAAATCAGGCGGCAAAGAAAGTGGCGCACGGGTATAAACCTCAAACTCATCAGGTGCGCCTTTTTCCTTGATAAGCGCACGCCTGGTATCGGCGCAGCCAGAAACAACGCCTGCGGCAATGATAAGGCAAATTATAGCTGTGCTTTTAATTACTGATATATTCATGGGTTTTCCGGATTATTGTTGGCGTCCTGATCATTGTTATTTTTAGGCTGTTCTGGGTCTGGCTTCAAGGCCTCGAGAATTAATGCCATTGCACCTAGGGATATGGCGGCATCTGCTACGTTAAAGGCTGGCCAATGGCTTCCCATTACATGAAAATCGAGGAAATCGACAACTGCGCCGTGCTGGATTCGGTCAACCACATTACCTAGCGCACCACCAATAATAGACCCCGTTGCCAGAACCGAAAGCATGCTTTCGCCCCGCATTAGCCATATAGCCAAAAAAACCACAATAACCAGCGCAACCGCTATCAGAACCCAGCTGCCCCAAGATGAATTATTATCAAACATCCCAAAGCTAATGCCCCGGTTCCACGCAAGAACAATATTAAAAAATGAGGTAATACGAATGACCGTAGGTATGGCCATTATATCGGTCAAAATCCACCACTTGGAAAGTTGATCCACAATAAGAATTGTCAAAGCCAGTGCTAGGCCAAACAATCTTAGCTTAACAATATTGTTCATGGGCGAGCTCAAGCGTTATCGCCCCTTTGATGATCCACCGCATCGGCACAACGCCCACAAACCGTCGGATGGTTTTCATCTGAACCAACATCGGCTTTTACCATCCAGCAACGTTCGCATTTTTCGCCATCGGCCAAACCTGAAACCACGCCAACACCATCAACGTCATCTAATTTGAACGCACCTGTGGGAGCGTCGCCTTCGATAAGTTCTGCCCCTGATGTAATGGCCAACTCGCTTAAATCAACGCCTTGCATTGCGTTTATGTATTGGGCCGTAACATAAACCTTAGGTACTGCTTGTAAGCTAGAACCGATGCGTTTTTCCGCACGTTCTATTTCCAGCGCACCAGTTACAACCCGGCGCAGGGCGCGAACCTTTGTCCACTTTTCTGCTAATGCCTTGTCTTCCCAGTTTTCCGGAACATCGGGGAACAGGCGATAATGCACACTTTCTGTTTCCCTGTCTCTTTCATTAGGGAAACGTGCTTGCCAAGCTTCTTCGGCGGTAAAGCAAATAAACGGTGCCAGCCATGCGGAAAGATAATTAAATATTTCGTTCAATACCGTGCGGGTGGCACGCCGGATAGTTGAATCCGAGCGTTCGCAATAAAGCGCATCTTTGCGGATATCGAAATAAAACGCCGATAAATCAACCGTGCAGAAATTGCTAATCTCATTAAACAGCGGATGGAAATTATAGGCATCACAAGATGTGCGAACCATTGCGTCCATTTTGTGCAAACGGTTTAGCATCCAACGTTCAAGTTCCGGCATCTGGGCAATGTCTATGTGTTCGCTTTCATCGAACCCATCTAGGTTGCCCAACAAAAACCTAAGCGTATTGCGCAAGCGACGATAAATATCTGACATCTGTTTTAATGTTTCCGGGCCAAACACCGGATCTTCGGTGTAATCGGTACCAACCACCCACAGGCGCAAAATGTCTGCGCCGAACTGGCTATAAACATCGTTGGGCGAAAGCGCATTGCCCGATGATTTGGACATTTTTTCGGCTTTTTCATCCAAGATAAAACCATGGGTCAGGATTGTATCATATGGCGCACGACCACGGGTGCCGCAGCTTTCAAGCAATGATGAATGAAACCAGCCACGGTGCTGATCGGAACCTTCCAAGTATAGCGATGCCGGTGATGAAAGGTTGGGCCATTCGTCGCCTTCCAACACGAATGCATGGGTCGAGCCGCTATCGAACCAAACATCTAAAATGTCTTTTACTTGTTCATAATCATCGGCGTTGTAATCAGCGCCCAAGAAATCAGCTGCGGGCCTAGAAAACCATGCGTCGGAGCCTTCGTTGGTGAAAATTTCAAAAACCCGATCCAGAACCTTTTGATCGCGCAAAGGTTCGCCGGTTTTTTTATTAACAAAAACCGTAATGGGCACACCCCAGGCCCGCTGGCGTGAAACGCACCAATCGGGGCGCTGCTCAATCATGGCACGCAGGCGGTTTTTGCCCGCCGCCGGAACGAAACGGGTATCGTCAATTGCTTTTAATGCGGTTTCACGTAGCCCGGTTTTATCCATAGAAATAAACCATTGCGGGGTGTTGCGAAAAATAAGCGGTGCTTTTGAACGCCATGAATGGGGATAGCTATGAATTAAATGACCGCTAGCCAGCAACGAGCCGTTTTCAGCCAGCATTGCCATAACCATTTTATTGGCGGGGAACCACGGTTTTGATTTTTTCTTGGTTGGATCAAAATCCATGACCTTGGTGCCGCATAATTTTTCACCAACGGCCTGTAAATAGCTACCATCGGCAGCAACGGTATCTGGAATGGCAATGCCGTTGGCGATGCCCAATTCCCAATCGTCCGCTCCATGCCCGGGGGCAATGTGAACAAAGCCCGCCCCGGTATCAACCTCGACAAAATCAGCTTTTAATGCCGGAACATCAAAACCGTAAACCGCATCATCTGAGCGCATGGGGTGATGGCAAATGGTTCCGGCAACATCCGCACCCTTGAACGATGCAACAATTTCGTGGGATGAAATTCCGGCTGCTTCGCATACGGAGACTATTAATTCTTTTGCAATGGCAATTGTTTCGCCAACTACCCCGGTGCCTTCTTCCGCTACCTCTTTAACCTTTAACGCCACATATTCAATATCATCACCATAGGCAACGGCCCGGTTGGATGGAATTGTCCACGGCGTGGTTGTCCAAATAATAATGGATGCGTCTTTTAATGCCTCCACATTGGATGAGGCAACCGGGAAGCGGACAAAAATTGTCGGCGAGCGATGCTCGTGATATTCGACCTCGGCCTCGGCCAATGCGGTTTTTTCCACCACCGACCACATGACCGGCTTGGCCCCCTTGTAAAGAGAGCCGTTCATCAAAAACTTTCCAATCTCAGCCGCAATCGCTGCCTCGGCCTTGTTGGTCATGGTCATATAGGGTTTATCCCAATTGCCAATAACCCCCATGCGTTTAAATTCTTCGCGCTGAATATCTATCCAGTGTGCGGCAAACTCGCGGCATTCTTTGCGAAATTCAACCACGTCAACGTCGTCTTTGTCTTTGCCTGCTTTGCGGTATTTTTCTTCGATTTTCCATTCGATGGGCAGGCCATGACAATCCCAACCGGGAACATAGTCGGCGTCTTTGCCCAACATCTGTTGCGATCTGTTGATTGTGTCTTTGAGAATTTTGTTCAAGGCATGGCCGATATGCAAATGGCCATTGGCATATGGCGGGCCATCATGCAGGATAAATTTTTCTCGGCCCTTGCCCTGTTCGCGGTGGCGGGCGTAAAGATCCATTTCCTGCCAGCGGGCCAGCATATCAGGCTCGCGCTTGGGCAGGTTGCCCCGCATGGGAAATTCGGTATTTGGCAAAAACACGGTATTTTTATATTCGATAGTCATTTTTATCTTTTTAGTCCTTTAGCAAGTATTTGGCGAACCTTGACGCAATCGTCAGCTATTTGTGCCTTTAATTCATCCAATCCGTCAAACTTCATTTCCGGGCGCAAATATTCTATGAGCCGAACCCGCATATTTTTACCGTAAAGGTCACCATCAAAATCGAACAGGTAAACTTCCATTAGCTCATGGGTGCCATCAAACTGGGGGCGATAACCAAAACTGCCGGCGCCGTCCATCCATTTGGTATTCAAACCTTCGTCGATACCGGCCTGGACTGCATATATGCCAGTGGCCGGATGCAAATAATCACCCATGGTCAGGTTGGCAGTAGGAAAACCCAATTCGCGGCCCCGGGCATCGCCGTGTTCGACCCGGCCTTCGATCTCAAACGGGGTTCCCAGTATTTCGGTGGCAGCCCGTGGATTAGCCGCTTTTAATTCACTTCTAACCCGGGTTGATGAATAAACCTCACCATCAGAATCCGTAACCTTTGGCACGGCGGTAAAACCAAAGCCTTTTTCCCGCCCCCGCTTTAACAATAAATCAGGGTTGCCACCCCGGCCACGCCCAAATTCAAAATCATAGCCCGAAACAACATGGCGGGCCCCAAGCCCATCTAACAAAACCTTTTGAATAAAATCATCGGCATCAAGGGATGCAAATTCTTTATCAAAATGCTGAACCAATATTTGATCGACACCCATTTCTTCAATCACGCGCACCTTGGTACGCATGGTGGTTAGGCGAAACGGCTCGCCATCGGGCACAAATACAGTTGTTGGGTGGGGCTCAAACGTCAGCACCGCCCATGGCACACCCATGGCGCGGGCAATGGTTCCGGCCTCGTTTATGACCTCTTGGTGGCCCTTGTGTACGCCATCGAAATTACCGATGGCAACCACCACATCGCGGGCATCACTTGGCAGGTCGGTATAGTGTCTAAAGATACGCATCAGGCGAGAATAAGTGTCAGCCAAGGCACCGTGGGTCAAGAAAAAATGCCAATTTAGGCCCTTTTTGGGGCCATTACGGTGGCCTCACCCTCTAAAACCACCTTATTTTCATTTTGGCTTGCTACTTCACAGGTGGTTTTAAGCACTACAAACCCTTTTTTTGGCACTAATTCTACGACCTCAGCCGTGGCTATTACCGTATCGCCGGCTCTCACCGGGGCCTTAAATTTAAGGCTTTGGTTGATATAGATGGTTCCCGGGCCGGGGAAACGTGCGCCGACTACGGTGGAAACATAAGATGCGGTTAAAATGCCGTGGGCGATACACCCGCCAAACGGGGTGTTTTCAGCGGCAAAATTATTGTCTAAATGAACCGGATTATCATCGCCGGAAATGGCGGCAAATGCCTTGATGTCATCCTCCGTTACCGTGCGGGTGTAGCTAGCCTTTTGCCCAACGGATATTTCGTCAAAATAAAACGCACCACCGGGGGCGGAGCCTGCTTCGGGTGTTGGGCCATTAAATTCATTCATATTAAATTATGCCTTGGTATTTAAGTTTTCTTCAATGATTTTTATTAGTTCCGGCACCTGTATGGGTTTTGTTATGTAACCAACAAAACCTGCATGACGGCCCTTTTTAATATCAGACTTTGTTGCCTGGGCGGTAACCGCAATAACCGGAATTGAGCTGGTTTTTTCATTTATTTTTAAATGCTCAAGGGCTTCGTAGCCATCCATGCCGGGCAGATTAATATCTAAAAGGATAATATCGGGTTTTTGTTCTTCGGCCATTTCTAGGCCCAGCTCAGCATTATGGGATGAAATAAGATTAACTCCGGACATTCTTTCTATTATTTTTTCCATCAACATCAAATTGGCTGGATTGTCTTCCACATAAAGAACTGTATAGCTTTTTTTACCAGCACCAATGCTGCTTTTTATTGTTACTATATCATCTTGCGTTTGTGCGGTGCTGGGTATCGACATTGATGCCTGCTCGGCCAATGGTATTTCTATCCAAAAGGTTGTGCCTTTTCCTACTTCGCTTTTAAAATCTATATTGCCATTCATCATGTGCATCATTTTGCGGGTAATGACCAAACCAATGCCGGTTCCTTCTATTTCTGAGCTTTCATGGCCAAGGCGGTTAAACGGCTGGAAAACAGCATCGCGCTTATCATCAGGTATGCCCGGCCCAGTATCACTAATCGCAATGTAGCAGAAGTTGTCGTCCTCAACTTTGGTAACAACAGAAATTGAACCACCATCGCTATTATATTTAACTGCATTGGAAAGCAGGTTCAGCAATACCTGTTTTAGGCGTGTATAATCAGCCATTGCCTCAACATTGGGGCAGTCATCGGTGTTTACATTTATAGAAATGTTTCTTTTTTCTGCCATGGTCTGCACCATGGATATGCTTTCATCTAACAATTGAATAATTGATACAGCCTCAATGCTGACCGACATTTTACCGGCTTCAATCTTGGCCAACTCCAACACCTGATCGATTAATTCTAAAAGATGATTGCCGCCTTTAATAATTTGATTGGTGCTGTCTTTTTGCTCATCGGTTAACGGGGTATCAGGGTCAAACTGCATTAATTGGGCAAATCCCAAAATAGCATTTAGTGGCGTACGTAATTCGTGGCTCATGGATGATAAAAATTCAGATTTTGCCTGATTGGCGTTTTCTGCTTCTTCCTTGGCTATTTCTAGCGCCTTTTCAGCATTTCGGCGCTTGCTTAAATGATTTTCCATGGAATCGAGGAATCGGTTGGTTGCGGTTGCAACCATATTCAATTCGTCGTCCACTCGTCCAATGCTTGGCAGGCGAAGTTGTCCGGGTACGCTAGGGTTAACCCGGCCAATAGCTGTAACAAGCTTACCCAAAGGATTAATTAAACGGAAACGGATGAACCACGCCAAGGTCAAAATCACAACAACAAGAAGAAGTCCTATGCCAATTGCCGCCGTATAAATAGTTACGGTTAGCGAATTTATTGACCCAGAAACAACTTTCGCTTTTTCTTGACGCAAGGCAGCAACCGCATTGGTCAACCTGCGCAGAGCCAACAACGCCGGAGCATCACTAACGGCAACCTGTTCGTCTATTTGAGAAATAGCATAATTTCTATCAATGAGAATCTCAGCGCGAATAATGGCCTTCATGTATTCTCTGGTTACAGACTCAATATCGCTAATCGCGCTTTCTTCTTCTGCAGAAACACCCAATACCCTATATCCGCTAAAGATAATCTTTATTTCAAGTACCGACCTATGGGCACTGAGAAGATATTTTTTATCGCGACGTATTAGATAGTTTTTAAAATTATGAATCATTCCTCCATAACCGATAGAGCCACGCAGAACGGATAGATAAGCCTGTTTCTGAGTTATGTGGCGCTCACTGCTGACCCACAGTGTATTTAAATTTGTGATTTCTCGGATCAAAATTACGCTGGTTATGGTGGTAATAATGGCAGTCAAGATCAAAAATGAAGTTAGCCATTTACCAAGCCTATTAATGGTAAGGGTTTTCAAGGCACTTATCACTGCGCCTTCTCCCTTCTTTTTAATAATTGGTTTGTTATTAACTGGCCGGATTTTTTCTTAATGGCAATTTCTTCGAGGCGACGAACCCCAAGATCAACAAGGCCAAACACATCGCTTGGAGTTTTAGCTGCTCCAATAAAACTATTCTCCTGAAAAAAATAGCTTATTTCTATCGGTTCGATGGAAGCCTGCAAAATATCATTAACGATATTAACCAAGACTTGGCCAGAATGTAGGTATACCAGACTGGGCGTAACGCTATTATCTTCACTTGAAAGAAGATTTGGTAGCTTGTCTTCGAGCAACGTATCTGATGTATTGCTTGATACGCCGTCGTCCAGTTTGCTCAATTTAGTTCTGAACCCATCAACAAGCTCGAGAACGTCTACAGGTGCCTTGTCGTGAAATTTATTTGGGGGCATGTTGCCAAGTTCTTTAATCCAATCTTTGTCACTTGAGCGAACGCCCGCATACGCAATCACCGCCTTATTGATGTTTTGCCAAAGGCTATAGACGGGAGACGGCGTTAGGCCCAAATCAACCGCATTATCATCGCTAAGCGCAGGGGAAGCGGCAATAACCGATAGCGTAAAAATGAAGATTGTCTTTAAAAGCTTGTTCATATCCTAACTTCTAAAAAAAATGCTCAGCTTAAGGTAATGGTGCCCCCAGTCGGAATCGAACCGACACTCCCTTGCAGGAACCAGATTTTGAGTCTGGCGCGTCTACCAATTCCGCCACAGGGGCCCTGAGAAAGAAAACATCTAGTAGAGGCCCGCATAATACCCAAGCGTCCATTACGGTCAATACGTGATAATTAACTTAAATTTACGGGGGCATGGCCATTGCCGGAAATAGCCCTTGCTGCTATCACCCTTTGGCACCTTTGAGCACAATTTAAGGGAAATATTACCAGTGATTAGACGACTTTACGATTGGACCATGTCCTTTTCAGCGGGTTCCCATGCAATGTGGGCGCTGTTTTTTATTGCCTTCATCGAAAGCTCGTTCTTTCCCATTCCCCCAGATATATTGCTTTTGCCCATGGTTTTGGCGGCCCGGGGCAATGCATGGCGCATAGCCGGCGTTTGCACAATTGCCAGCGTTTTAGGTGGATTTGCCGGATATGGCATTGGATATTTCCTATATGAAAGCATCGGACAGCCGGTATTGGCGTTTTACGGATATGGCGAAAAATTTGCCGCATTTCAGGCCATGTATAACGAATGGGGTGGCTGGATTGTGGCTGCCGGGGGTCTAACCCCGCTGCCATACAAGGTAATCACCATCGCCAGCGGAGTAACCGGTATGGATTTAACCACCTTTGGGGTGGCATCAATATTATCGCGCGGAGTGCGATATTTTCTAATAGCCGCTCTTTTGTGGTATTTTGGCGAACCAATCCGCACGTTTATTGAAAAATATCTAGGATGGTTGGTAACGGTAGGTTTTGCCGTATTGCTGGGTGGATTTGTCGCCATCAAATTCCTGATCTAGACTGATGCCCATGCCTAATATGCGCCCCCACATAAACCATAAGCGTCTCTATCCATTGCTAATGTTGGGTGCCAGCGTCGCGGCACTGGCCGGTGCCTATATAGCCCAATACGTATTTGATTTAGAGCCGTGTATTTTATGTCTATACCAACGCATACCATTTGCATTGGCCATAGCATTGGCATTGGTTGCGTTATTTCGCCCAGATTTTGCAAAGGCCATAATGGCCATGCTGATTGCCGTATTTATATTTGAGGGGGGATTAGCTTTTTACCATGTGGGGGTTGAGCAACATTGGTGGGCAGCCGCCACCGGATGCTCATCCACCGGGGAAATATCTAAAAGCCCGGCTGAAATGCTTAAAAATATACAAAAATCCATCCCCAAACCATGTGACGAGGTCGATTGGACAATTCTGGGCATTTCCATGGCGACGTGGAATGTATTATTCTCAAGCTTCTTGGCGGGGCTGGCGTTTTTTGGCCTCAGGCAAATTAAGACGGGCAAATAAAACGAAATTCATAATTTATGGCAAAAACAACCACACCCCCCACCACCACGCCAATAGGCGGAACAATGCCCGGCGACCTAAGCAAAGACCAACTGCTTGATCGTATGATACGCGTTGACCAAGCCGGTGAATTGGGTGCGGTGCGTATTTATCAGGGCCAGCTTGCGGTGTTGGGCCGTGGGCCCAAGGGCAAAACAATTGCCCACATGAAAGAACAAGAGGACGTTCACCTAAAAACTTTTTCTGACATGGTATCGAATAGAAACGTGCGGCCAACCGCAATGACGCCCATATGGCATGTGGCGGGTTTTATGTTAGGTGCGGGAACCGCATTGCTGGGTGAAAAGGCGGCCATGGCTTGCACCGTTGCGGTTGAAGAAGTAATTGATGAACATTACCAAAAACAAATCGAGATATTAGGCGACGATGAAAAAGAGTTGCGCGATACCTGCATAAAATTTCGCCAAGAAGAATTAGAACATCGCGACATCGGATATGAAAACGGCGCCGAAGAGGCACCGGGATATCCGGTTTTATCCAACGCCATTAAAACCGGAACCCGGTTTGCCATTTGGGTTTCGGAACGGGTTTAATTTTATTTTTTTCTTTTATGCGCACGCGCCAGCGATGCCACAACCCCACGCATGGAACGGACTTCTTGTTCGGTCATGCGCGCACGATTAAAAAGATTTCTTAAATTACGAACCATGTTCGGGCGGCTGGCCGCAACACGCAAAAAACCACTTTCGTCTAATTCGCCTTCTAGATGTTCAAAAAAACCAACCAGCTCTTCTTTGGTTGCGGGTCTAGTATCGTTTCTTATTTCAAATGTTTCACCTAGGCGTTCGTCATCAATACCTGCCTGATACCATTCATAACCAATAAGCAATACCGCCTGTGCCAGATTTAGTGACGAAAAAGCCGGATTTAGTGGCACCATCAAAATACTATCGGAAAGCGCAACATCGTCATTGTTAAGGCCCCATGCCTCGCGCCCAAATAACACACCGCATTTGCCCCCGCCCTTTGATGCCTCATGAATTTGGCTGGCGGCTTTTTTGGGTGTGAATACATCTTTTGACATATCGCGTGCGCGTGCGGTGGTGGCGTACACATGGCTAAGGTCAGCAATGGCATCGGTGGTGGTTTCAAATACGCTGACCTTGTCCAAAACCACGTCGGCACCCGATGATGGCGGATAAGCCCGTTCATTGGGCCAGCCATCACGCGGGCGAACAAGGCGAAGGTCGTAAAGTTCGCTATTTAACATGGCGCGCGCCACCATGCCGATATTCTCGGCCATTTGCGGCTCGATAAGTATTATCGCCGGGCCGTTATTGCCCTGCTCTGATTTTTCCATGGCAGTTTTTTTTGATGGACGGCGAACACTGGTGCTGGTTGCGCTCATATTATTTTGCTTCTACAGAGCCTGCGGCGGGAACACCCTGAGTATGCAACATATAAATAATGGAATCGCGAAGCGCATTATAAGATGCATCAATAACGTTTGCCGAAACCCCAACGGTTGACCAGTGATTTCCCTTATCATCGGCTGATTCTATCATAACCCGGGTTACCGCTGCGGTTGCTTCTGATGGTGATAAAATACGAACCTTGTAATCAACCAGCTTGAGGCTGGCCAATTCAGGATAAAGCCGTAACAAAACCTTGCGCAAAGCGGCATCCAGCGCATTAACCGGGCCGTTACCTTCGGCAACCGCCATTTCGTGCCCGCCCTTAAGAGCAACTCTTACGGTTGCTTCTGACAGGGTTATAAGTTCGCCTTTTGCGTTCCAGCGTCTTTCATCAATAACGCGAAAGCTTGAACATTGAAAATAATCAGGAACACCACCAAGTGCGCGCCGGGCTAATAATTCAAAACTGGCCTCGGCCCCATCATAAGAAAAACCAGCAAGTTCGTTTTCTTTTACTTCTTCTAACAAGCGTTCGACCCGTTTGTCCTTGGGGTCAACATCAATACCAATTTCGCGAAAACGCGCCATTATGTTTGAACGTCCAGCCTGATCCGAAACAACAATGTGGCGTAGGTTGCCAACACTTTCAGGTGTTACGTGCTCATAACACGTTGGGTCTTTTTCCACCGCCGAAACATGAAGCCCGCCTTTATGGGCAAAAGCTGAACCGCCGACATATGGTGCATGACGATCAGGCGCACGATTGAGACGCTCATCCAACATATGTGAAACGTAAGTAAGATGTTTAAGGCCAGCCGCATCAACGCCTGTATCAAAACCCATTTTTAAATTAAGGGTTGGTATCAGGCTTACAAGGTTTGCATTACCGCAGCGTTCGCCCAATCCATTGATTGTGCCTTGCACCTGCCTGGCACCGGCACGCACCGCGGCCAACGAATTGGCAACCGCATTTCCAGTATCATCGTGAGCATGGATACCTATTTTATCACCCGGAATGACCTTAACCACTTTGCCAACAATTTCTTCTACTTCAAACGGCAATGTTCCACCGTTGGTATCACACAGAACCACCCAACGGGCACCGGCATCAACCGCTGCTTGAATGCTGACCATTGCAAATTCTGGATTGGCCTTATAACCATCAAAAAAATGTTCGGCATCAAATAAAACTTCTTTGCCTTTGGCGGTAGCGTATTTAATTGAATCTGAAATCATGGCGGTGTTTTCATCATGGGTTATTTCTAATGCCACATCAACGTGATGGTCCCATGTTTTTCCAACCATACAGATTGCATCAACATCAACATTCAGTAGCGCATTAAGGCCGGGGTCGTTGTCGGTACCGCGTCCAGCACGACGGGTCATGCCAAACGCGGTTATGCGAGCGTGCTTCATGTCCGGCAGTTTGGCAAAAAAAGTGTCATCAGTGGGGTTGGCACCGGGCCAACCGCCCTCGACATAATCGATACCCAAATTATCAAGCTCGCGCGCAACCGCTTGCTTGTCGGCTGGGCCAAAATCCACGCCTTGGGTCTGGGCCCCGTCACGAAGGGTTGTGTCGTATATATAAACTCGTTCTTTGCCCATTGGGCTTACTCCATCGTCACATCAATAATTAAAGTGCTCTCAGCATAAAAGCCTCAATTTACACCGTAAAACGCGAAGAATGCCGAATATTTTCCATTGATACAAGGGCTTCTCTGCCAAATGGGCTGCCAAATATGGCAAAGCCGCCTTGGCGCAGGGCATTTAAGGGGCTATTCTCTACCTATGTTAAGACTTGGCAAGGCATAGCTCGGCAAGACAGGCCACCACGCTGCGCAAGGACTGCCCACCCGGCATTTGGCCGTAGGTGGATTTATTTTGAGGAAACGAGTATGGGCGACGAAGTAGATTTTGAGCATGATGATGCCTACCTAGATTTTCGCGCCCGCGCCGAAGGTACCAATGTTAACGCCCAGACTTTGCTGGCAACTGATTACCTTAATCATTTTAATGAAGTAGTCATGACGCTGGAAATGCTGGCCGACATGCCCGAGCTTTTAGAAGAAGCAAAAGAATGGGCGCCCAAATATTATAAAGATCATTTTCGCGACAGCACCATTGCCGATAAAAATTTAGCAGTTGAAGCATACGATCATGTACCGCCAAAATTCAAAGAACCGTTTGAACAAAACATCAAACAAATAAATCATCTAATCGGCACAACGGTTGAACGCCTTGAGGCAGACATCGAACGTGGTGATATGGATCTTGTTCGCGTAAATGCCAAGGCATTATCAGAGATAATTCAAAAATTAATGGATATGGCCGGTGCCAACATTCATGGTTCGGCCACCACCATGGACCAGTCGGAAATTGATAATCTTATCGGTTGATGTTATCTCGGCCCAACCATATTTAATGCCGCTCTACTTCTCGGCCCAGACATATTTAATGCCGCTCTACTTCTCGGCCAAACCAATTAAGACCTGCGCCAGCTTGTGCCGTCAGCTCCATCTTCGATTATAATTCCACTTTCAAGCAATTCATCACGAATTGCATCGGAGGTTGCAAAATCTTTGTTTGCACGCGCTTCGATACGGGCGTTTATTTTTTCTTCTATTGTATCGTCGCTCAACCCATCGCTGCTTGCGCCGCGCAACCATTCTTCGGGGTTTGCACTCAATAGCCCTAACATTTTACCACTAGCCAATAACTGATTGCGAATGGCAGGCTTTGTGTCGCTATCGGCGGTATTTAATTTTGTTTTTAAATCAAACAAAATGGATAACGCCTTTGGAGTATTTAAATCATCACCAAGAGCATTGAGCACATCATCGGGTATGGTTTCTAAATTACTGCCGTCATCTGATAAATTACGTAACGCAAGGTAAAACTCATCAAGTTCTTTTTTAGCTTCACGTAATCCGTCTTTTCTGAAATCAAGCGGTTGACGGTAATGGGTTTTTAGCAAGGCTAAACGAATGGCTTCGCCGGGAAATTCATCCAACAAATCATGCACAGTGTAAAAATTGCCAAGTGACTTTGACATTTTTTCACCTTCACTCATCAAATAGCCGTTATGCATCCACACCTGCGCCATAATTTTATTATCAAAGGCGCAGCAGCTTTGCGCTATTTCGTTTTCATGATGGGGGAAAATTAAATCCTGTCCGCCGCCGTGAATATCAAACGTTTCGCCCAAATGTTTTTCGCTCATGGCTGAACATTCCAGATGCCAACCGGGGCGACCGCGTCCGTTATTTGGCCCCCATGGGCTTTCCCATCCAGGCTGGTCGTCAGTTGAAGGTTTCCATAGTACAAAATCGGCAGGATCTTTTTTATAAGGCGCGACCTCAACCCTGGCGCCCGCTATCATTTCATCGCGGTTGCGCCCTGATAATGCGCCATATTCAGAAAAACTGCTGACCGAAAAAAGCACATGACCATCGGCCTCGTAGGCGTGTCCCTTTTCAATTAGTTTGTTGATAATGCTTATCATTTCAGGGATATGCTCGGTTGCGCGGGGCTCCATATCGGGCTGGCTTGCGCCCAACGCCGCCATGTCATCATGAAATGCTTTTTCTGTTTTAGATGTAATGGTGGAAATATCTTCGCCGGTCTCGATCGCCCTATTGATTATTTTGTCATCAACATCGGTGATATTGCGAACGTAGGTAACATTATTTTTGCCATAAGCATGACGCAAAAAATTAGCCAAAACATCAAACACCACCACGGGCCGAGCATTGCCAATATGGGCAAAATCATAAACCGTTGGCCCGCACACATACATGCGCACGTTTTTAGGATCTAATGGTGTGAAGACCTCTTTTGTTTTGGTTAGTGTGTTGTGAAGTTTAATCGTCAAAATAATTTAACCTTTATTTCCAGAAAGTCTTTCTAACGCTTTTTCCCGCCCCATCAAAGGCAGCAATGTTTTTAATTCCGGTCCGTGGTCGGCCCCGGTTAGCGCCAGCCTTAATGGCATGAACAAGCCCTTGCCCTTGCGCCCGGTTTTTTCCTTGATGGCTTTTGTCCAATTACCCCAGGTATCACCATTGGGCTCACCCGCAGGCAGCAAACCGGCAGCCGCCACAATAAAATCTTTATCTTCATCGGCAATAACAGGTGTGGCATCAGCAAAGCAAACATCAAACCATTCTTTGGCATCAGAAACTCGGGTCAGGTTTTCGCGCACGGCCAACCAGAAATCTTCGCTTGCGCCGTCTGGCAATCGGTCTTTGGCATCGGCAAAATCCATTGCATGAATGGCGGCAGCATTAAGACCAAGCAATTTATTAAAATCAAACTTTGGCGTACCGCGACCAAAATGGGAAAAATCAAAAGTATCTGCCAGCTCATTTATATGAGCAGCAATGGCAATATCATCTGACGTTCCCATATGGGCAAGATAGCTTGCCAAGGCCAAGGGCTCTATTCCATCTTCGCGCAAGTCCTGCAATGAAAGTGAGCCACTACGTTTTGAAAGGCCGCCACCGTCCATATCGGTCAACAGTGGCAAATGAGCAAAAATTGGAACGCTGCCACCAGCATCAATTAACGCCTCAATCATTTGCACCTGCAAGGCGGTATTAGCCACATGGTCTTCGCCCCGAACAACATGGGTAACACCCATATCAATATCATCTATGGCGCTGGGCAGCATATAAAGCCATGTTCCGTCTTCGCGCCTGATTACCGGGTCGGAAAGATTTTTGGTTTCAAAATGAACCGGGCCACGAACAAGATCGTCAAAATCAATTGCGCCTTCGGTTAAGCTAAAACGCCAGTGCGGCTTGCGGTCCTCAGCCATATATTCAGCCAGTTTTTTTTCATCTGGTCTGGTATATATGGGTGGCATATTGCGCGCCCTAAGACGCTTTCGCATATAATCAAGCTCTTCGGCAGTTTCATAGCAAGCATATATTCGCCCAGTGCTGGAAAGTTTTTCAAAGGCTGCATCATATGCACCGAGGCGGCTCGACTGGCGTTCCACCGTAGCCCAATTCAAGCCCAGCCATGCAAGGTCTTGTTCGATGGCCGTGGCAAATTCAGGCTTTGAGCGCAGGGCATCGGTATCATCGAGGCGCAGTATAAAATTACCGCCAGTTTTTTTGGCATAGAGCCAATTAATAAGCGCCATTCTGGCATTGCCAACATGCAATAAACCGGTGGGACTGGGGGCAAAACGTAAGGTGGTGCTCATAAATATATACTTTTCAATAATTTATAAAAAAAATTAATTTTTCTTTTTAGGGCCTAAAACCGTTGGTTATTGGATAACGCCTATCGCGACCAAATGCACGGGATGAAATCTTTACCCCCGGTGGGGCCTGTCTGCGTTTGTATTCAGCGTTATCAACCATTTGCCAGACGCGAGCAACTGTTTCTGCTGAATGCCCACGTTTGATTATTTGCTCAGTTGGCAATTCAAGCTCAATTAACGAATGCAATATATCATCTAATTCTTTATATGATGGCAGGCTATCCTGATCGGTTTGGTCTGGTTTTAGCTCAGCACTGGGGGCTTTGGTAATTACCCGTTCAGGCATTACCTGACCATCGGGCCCCATAAACATTTCGCTATGATGTAAATTTCTCCACTCGTTTCTCCAATGGCAAAGCTCCCAGACGCGGGTTTTATAAACATCTTTTAAAACCGAATAGCCGCCGCACATGTCGCCATAAAGGGTGGCATAACCAACCGACATTTCTGATTTATTTCCGGTTGAAAGTACCATGTAGCCAAATTTATTTGAAATCGCCATTAAAATTACCCCACGGGCACGGGCCTGTATGTTTTCTTCGGTGGTGTCTTTGGGATGATTTACAAATTGTT
>DAOWFB010000138.1 GCA_030638205.1 Thalassospiraceae bacterium | reverse complement strand
ACGGTACGCAGCTTATGGCTAAGCAAAAGCTCAAAGGCTATTACGGCAACATTTCGGAAAAACAGTTCCGTAAATATTATTCAGATGCCGCACGCAGGCCTGGTGATGCGTCAGAAAACCTTATTGGTATTCTTGAACGCCGCTTGGATGCGGTTGTTTACCGCATGAAATTCGTGCCAACCGTGTTTTCATCACGCCAAGTGGTTAACCACGGTCACGTAACGGTCAACGGTAAAACCGTCAACATCCCTTCTTACATGGTTAAAGAAGGCGACATTGTTGAGCTGAAATCAAAATCCCTGAACATTCCAATGGTTATCGAGGCGCTTAATTCGTCTGAACGCGAAGTTCCCGATTACATGGATGTGGATACCAAACAGGGCAAGGGCAAATTTGTTCGCACACCGGCGTTTGCCGATGTACCTTATCCGGTACAGATGGAACCAAATCTGGTTATCGAATTTTATTCGCGTTAATTTGCATACAAAACAAACAAAAAAGGCCTCTCATATTTGAGAGGCCTTTTTTTTGTTGCTTCTGTACGTTGCAAAAGCGGTTTTTAGCTGTAAAGGTTTGTCCAATCGATGCTCTGGTTATAAGCAACCACTGGTGTTTTAGTTTCATCGCCAAAACTGGCCCATTCGCTTAGCGATGCTACGTCAACGCTGTTGTAAAGGTTTGCCCAATCGATGCTCTGGTTATAAGCAACCATCGGTGTTTTGGTTTCATCGCCAAAACCGGCCCATTCGCTTAGCGATGCTACGTCAACGCTGTTATAAAGGTTTGCCCAATCGATGCTCTGGTTATAAGCAACTACTGGTGTTTTGGTTTCATCACCAAAACCGGCCCATTCGTTTAGCGGTGCTACGTCAACGCTGTTGTAAAGGTTTGCCCAGTCGATGCTCTGGTTATAAGCAACTGCTGGTGTTTTGGTTTCTTCGCCAAAACCGGCCCATTCGCTTAGTGAATTGGTGGTCACGGCAGATGCGGGGGCAGTGATACTAACGCTTAAAGTGGCAACCAAAGCGGTAGCAATAACTGTGTTAAGTACGACATTCTTTAACATGATTTCTATCTCCTGATTTGGGTTGGTCTTATTTTCTGAGTAGATTTATACAGGGGACGGTCTGAATTGCCGATGAAGCGGCCATTCATGTTTAATTCATGTTGCGGGGCGTGATTTGGGGATTGGATGCGGCGATTAAGCGATTAGGTGATTAGGATATCAGCTCGGCAAGCCCGCTGAGATCTTTTAATTCTGCCTTGGGCGGAAAGCCTAAGCGTTCCCCCGCCTGTCCGGCCCGGTTTATCCATGCTACCTGAAAGCCAAATGCACTGGCCCCTGCCGCGTCCCAGCCGTTGGCCGATACAAAACATATGTTTTCCGCCGGGATGCTTAATCTGTCTACCGCTAATTGGTAAACCTTAGGCGACGGCTTATAAACACCAACTTCTTCAACCGATAAAACCATATTTAACAACCCGTCAATGCCTGCGCTGGTGGTGGCATTTTTAAGCATTTCCGGGCTGCCGTTGGAAAGAATGGCAGTCTTCATGCCCGCCTTGCGCAAATCTTCAAGCATGGGTTTTACTTCTGCGTAGGGGGCAAGAACCTCAAAAAATTCTAATAATCTTGCCCGTAAAGATGCATCGTCAAGCCCAAGGGTCTGCATGGAAAAATCCAGCGAGCTTTCGGTAACTTCACGAAAATCTGCGTGCTTGCCCATTAATGAACGCAACCACGTATATTGTAATTGTTTGGCTCGCCATAATTCGGCCAATGGCTGGGCCTTATCGCCCAGTTCGTCATGGCAGCGCATGCTGGCTGAATTAAGATCCAGCAATGTGCCGTAAGCATCAAATACGCATGCGGAAATATTTTTAAATGGCAATGTTAGGCAGCCTTGTACTCAATGCCTTTGTCGTCAAACAATTTTTGCAGTTCGCCATCTTCATACATTTCTTTAATAATATCGCAACCGCCAACAAATTCACCTTTAACGTAAAGCTGGGGAATGGTTGGCCAGCTTGAAAACGCCTTGATGCCTTCGCGAACTTCGCTGTCTTGCAAAACGTCAATGCCTTTAAATTTTACCTGCATCTGGGTCAAGGCCCCAACCACCGCTGCGGAAAAGCCGCACTGGGGAAACATTGGGTTGCCCTTCATGAAAAGAACTACTGGGTTTTCATCAATTTCTGATTGGATTGTTGCAAATGTTGGGTTGTCGCTCATGATATTTATATCCTTAAAAATATTTGTTATTCGGGTGCAGATGTTTGTAGGCCAAGGGCGTGCAGTTCGCCACCCATGCGTCCTTGTAGGGCAGCATATACCATCTGGTGTTGCTGAACGCGAGATTTGCCGGCGAATTCTTTTGAAATTACGCGGGCGGCATAATGGTCGCCATCACCGCGCAGGTCATCAATATGAACCTCGGCATCGGGTAGCGCTTCTTTGATTAAGCTTTCTATGTGGGCGGCATCCATGGCCATGAGTAATATCCTTAAACTTTTAATGGGCTTAATTGGGCTTAAGCGGGCTTAATGGGCTTTGGTTGTTTTTTAATGCGCTTCAGGGTGCGACATAAAATCTGGCATCCAGTTTTCATGCGCATCTTTTAGCTCAGCCACTGATATGGAGTGGTTGTTGCCAATCGTCAACTCCTGACCTTCGTTTATGGTGGCAACCGTTCCTGCCAGTGTTGCGTAAACTCCTGATTTTTCAGCGCGCTCCAGCATTCCTTCGGCATCAAGTGTGGTAACAATATATCTCGCTTGGTCTTCGCCAAAGGCCCAAGCATGAATAGGGGTATTTGCGCTTAGATCTTCGACGTTTGCGCCTAAGTTTGATGCCATGGCCATTTCGGCCAAGGCGACCAACAATCCACCGCTTGATATATCGTGACACGCCGTGGCGCATCCTGAAATTATTTCAGCCCTAACAAAATCACCGTTTTTGCGTTCTAACGCCAAATCAACATTTGGCGGCGCACCGTCGCTCGCGCTTAATCCGTCACGGCCAATAATTTCCATCAGGTATTGCGACTGGCCAAGGTGGCCTGCGGTTTCACCAATAATTATTATTGCCTGGTCCGCAGCACCAAAACCAACACCAACGGTTTTAGATACATCATCTAAAATACCAACACCGCCAATGGTGGGCGTTGGCAATATGCCTTGGCCATTGGTTTCGTTGTAAAGCGACACATTGCCCGATACCACCGGGTAATCTAGCTGGGTGCAAGCATCGGCTATGCCTTCGCACGCTCCAACAAACTGGCCCATAATTTCTGGGCGTTCGGGATTACCAAAATTCATATTATCAGTTATGGCCAGCGGCCTAGCACCGGTTGCGGTTAGGTTGCGCCAGCTTTCTACCACTGCCTGTCTGCCGCCCATGACCGGGTCGGCAAAAACATAACGTGGCGTCACGTCAGATGTCATGGCCAATGCTTTTTGGGTACCATGCACACGCACCACGGCGGCATCACCACCCGGGCGTTGGACGGTATCGGCCATAACCATGTGGTCATATTGTTCCCATATCCAGCGGCGTGAACATCCATTGGCACCGCCAACCATGGTTTTAAGCGCACCCATTAAATCATCGGGGGCCTTAACGTCAGCTGCATTTAATGTTTCGCGTTTAGGCGTTGGTATCCACGGGCGGTCATATTCGGGGCTGGCAGCGGCCAGTGGATCAATGGGCAGGTCGGCAATTTTTTCACCACCATGGAAAAGTACCATGTGCCCGGTTCCGCTTGCATCGGGTTCGGTCAATTTACCGATGATGGCGAAATCAAGTTCCCATTTTTCAAAAATTTTCCGGGCCATTTCTTCTTTGCCGGGGTGCAGCACCATAAGCATGCGTTCTTGGCTTTCTGACAGCATCATTTCATAGGCCGTCATGTTTTCTTCCCGCTGCGGTACCGCATCAAGGTTCATATCGATGCCGACCCCGCCGTTGGACGCCATTTCAAAACTGGATGATGTTAGCCCAGCCGCGCCCATGTCTTGGATGGCAACAATGGCGTCGGTTGCCATTAGTTCGAGACAGGCTTCGAGCAATAATTTTTCGGTAAACGGATCGCCAACTTGCACAGTCGGGCGCTTGTCTTCGGTGGCTTCGGTAAATTCTGTGCTGGCCATGGTCGCGCCATGAATACCGTCGCGACGGGTTTTCGATCCTACTTAAACCATCGGATAGCCAATGCCAGAGGGTGCTGAATAAAAAATTTT
>DAOWFB010000175.1 GCA_030638205.1 Thalassospiraceae bacterium | reverse complement strand
GCGCATAAAAAGCTGAGCCTGTTTTTAAAAGGCCAACTATTTCTGCCCCGCCATCACGGGTTCTCTGGACTATTTCATCAATGCGTTTTTTTGTCGTCCACTTCATCTTTATAAGATCAGGCACCGGAATGCCTGCAACAGCGGAGTAACGCACCGACGGAACCATGGAATCTCCATGGCCGCCCAGGACAAATGCTGTGACGTCTTCAACCGAGACGTCGAATTCTTCTGCTAGGAAATATCTAAAACGGGCCGAATCAAGAACACCGGCCATACCAACCACTTTATGGTGGGGCAGACCACATGCTTCGCGCAATGCCCACACCATGGCGTCCAACGGGTTCGTCACACATATGACGAATGCCTTGGGGGCATACTTCTTGATACCGGCACCAACCGATTTCATCACACCTACATTAATAGAGAGAAGATCATCGCGGCTCATACCAGGTTTTCTGGGAATGCCTGCGGTAACAATAACCACATCTGCGCCTTTTATTCCGGCGTAGCTTTTTGTGCCCACAAGATTAGCATCAAAGCCTTCGATTGATGACAATTGGGCCAAGTCCAACGCCTTGCCTTTTGGCATGCCGTCAGCAATATCAAACATAACTATGTCGCCTAATTCTTTAAGGCCAGCCAGCAGTGCAAGTGTACCACCGATATTGCCAGCGCCTATTAAGGCGATCTTATTGCGAGCCATGGAAGTTATTCCTTCCGCTTATAATCCAATTTCAAATTTGAGTTCTTCAAATAAAAAATAAAAACTGGATTTACTTCGTAACAAATCAATTTAACAAATAGGCATCAATTTAAAAAAACAAAGTTTTTATTTAAAATATTTAATCACGTTAAAGCTAATTACTAACGTCAAAATATTTACCAAAACATTTACTCATACCTATCCATTCTTTTTGCGAACAAAAAGAATCGATTCTTTTTACCCTGATTCGTCCTTTTCGGCAAGTTACTTAGTGACTTTTATGTAAAAACTGAATCTAGAACTTATTTTCGACTCGCATGATCTAATTCCATGTACGATTCAGATTGCATTTCTATTAGTCGCGACGATGTTCGTTCAAATTCAAACGCGCCTTCACCATCTAAATAAAGTTCCGCCGGTTCTGCCTCTGCGGAACAAATAAGTTTTACGTGGCCTTCGTATAATGCATCGACAAGGGTTATAAAACGCCTTGCAACGTCCTTGTTTTCTGCGTTCATGCGGGGAATTCCCGCCATTATCAATGTATGATAACGCCTTGATATTTCTATATAATCTGCCGGTCCCAAAGTGCGTCCGCAAATGTCTGCGAAAGAAACCATGGCAACACCTTCTACTGCTTTTGGAATTTCTACTTTTCTTCCCTGCACCGTTATCACGGCTTGGTGAGGTTGATGCCCGTGGGTTAATCTTAAGAATGCGGCTTCTAATTTTTCCTGTGCCGCATTGTTATTTGGGGTCATATATATATCCAACGCCCGCATATGTTCCAATCGGTAGTCAGTTGGGCCCTCTAGGGCTAATAAATCCATTTTAGATTTAATTAATGTAATAAATGGGATAAATTGTTCCCTTTGTAGCCCATCTTTATATAAATCATGCGGCGGTCTGTTGGATGTTGCGACCACCACAACACCGCTTTTAAACAAGCTCTCAAATAACCTGCCGACTATCATTGCATCGGTGATATCGGTTATTTGCAGCTCATCCAAACACAATAAATTTGCACTTTTCGCAATGGCATTTGCGACTGCAGCAAGGGGGTCGGCGACCTTTATTTCAGCCACGCGAAAGCCCGCCATGCGGGTGTGGACCTCTTGCATAAATGAATGAAAATGAACCCTACGCTTGTTTTCAAGGGGTGCTTGTTCGAAAAAAAGATCCATAAGCATGGATTTTCCGCGCCCGACACCGCCATAAAAATAAAGACCCTGCGGCACGTTTATGGTCCTGCGTGAAAGACCCAAGCGCTCTTTCCAACCCTGTTCGCCGGTTAATGGCTCATACGATTTAAGGGCATTATGAAGGCTTTGCAGCTTCTCCACCGCCAACGCCTGTGTTGGGTCGGGCCTTATTTTACCCGTCGCTATCTGTTCGCGATATTCTAAGAGTGGCCCTTGGGGCATTAGGCTGGTGACCTTTTTCACTTTTTTGTCAGGTAACAACCGTAAGCAGTGAAAATAAGGGTGTAAAGCACCCAAATAGCACCCCCATTAATGACCCCCATGCCCAAAACTTGCACTGGCAGATGGGCAGATGCACACTATCTTTATATTCCCTGTAATTTAGCAACCCCATGCGCTAAAGCTGAGAATAAAAGGTCAAGCCCACCATGACAGATTTTGAAACAGAGCTAATAAGCCTAGAGCAACCAATAAGGCTTGGTTTTTTCTTTGGCGCATTTGCCCTTATGGCGGTGCTTGAAATAATAAGCCCGAGACGAAAATTAACTGTCTCAAAGTCATTAAGGTGGTTTTCAAACCTGGGCATTGTGGTGCTCAACACCCTTATTGCCCGGGCCATTTTACCCATGGCCCCCATAATGTTTGCCGGCCTTTCGGCGGAAATGGGCTGGGGTATGTTCAATGTTTTTAAAATTGACCCATGGCTGGCTTTAATCGGAACAGTTATTTTAATGGATTTGGCCATTTGGCTACAGCACGTCATGGTTCATGCCATTCCCGTTTTATGGCGTTTACATCGCTTGCACCATGCAGACCTTGATTATGATGTGACCACCGGGGCCCGGTTTCACCCCATTGAAATACTATTATCACTGGGAATTAAATTTGCGGTCATTGCATTGCTGGGCGCACCCCCAGCCGCAGTGCTGGTTTTTGAGGTAATATTGAACGCCATGGCCATGTTCAATCATGCCAATTTTAAATTACCACTGGGGTTGGATGCAGCACTGCGCACCGTGTTCGTAACGCCCGATATGCACCGGGTTCACCATTCCATTGTGCCCATCGAGACCAATTCCAATTTTGGCTTTAACTTATCCATCTGGGACAGGCTATTTGGCACCTATATCGCCCAGCCAACCGGCGGGCACGAAGGCATGACCATCGGCATAGACATGTTTAGGACACCTAAGGACGAACGCTTAGATCAAATGCTTATCCAGCCGCTGCGTGGGCCAGCAGGTGAATACACCATCAATCGCCGCGATTGGCCAAAAAAAGGCCAAGAATAAAAAGGAGAAATAGCCATGCAGGCCGGACGCGAAACAGCTGATTTCATATTTGCCGCCGAACATATTGGCTTTGAGGCTGATTTTCATCACGCATTAGGGAAAAAACTGACCCTATCAGAAAGCGTTATTTCCGCATTTGAGGCCAAAAAAGACGATGCCGAAATATTCATCCAAAATGCGTCAGGTACGCCATTTAGTTCCGATTAAATACTCAGCTGGTTTTTGCTGCAAACAAACACCAGTATGGACAAGCACCTGCCCAATGATGCCCTAGAGCGCGGTGGCGACGTGTTTGTTACATTTCCCATTCGTTTTGAAGAAGGGGTGTTTCACATGGAAACCGTAGAGGGCAATGTCGACCTTCGTCTGCTAAACCTGCTGGTTAAGGTGTCAATTGTTACCAAAGGTGATTAACGTCATTTAATTAACGTCCTTTGATTAGCGCCTATTTATAAGAAGTGATTTAATTTCAGCAATTGCCTTGCCCGGGTTCAGGTTTTTCGGGCAGGTATTGGTGCAGTTCATGATGGTATGACAGCGATATAACCGGAACGGATCGTCCACGTTATCCAACCGTTCGCCCGCGGCTTCGTCACGGCTATCGGCAATCCAGCGATAGGCCTGCAACAAAATAGCCGGGCCAAGGTATCTATCGCCATTCCACCAATAACTGGGGCAACTGGTCTGGCAGCAAAAACACAAAATACATTCCCACATCCCATCCAATTCGGCGCGCTCGTGCGTGCTTTGCAGACGTTCGGACGTTGGTGCCGGGGTATCTGATTTAAGCCACGGCTCAATGGATGCGTACTGGGCGTAAGGGACGCTTAAATCCGGAACCAAATCCTTGATAACCGGCATGTGGGGCAATGGGTAAATCTTTATATCGCCACGGATATCGGCAATGGGTTTGGTACAGGCAATTGTGTTGGTTCCATCAACGTTGAAAGCGCAGCTGCCACAAACGCCTTCGCGGCATGAGCGGCGAAACGTCAGGGTAGAATCAATTTCATTTTTTATTTTTACCAGCGCGTCCAAAATCATCGGCCCGCAGGTATCCGTATCAACATAAAACGTATCTATGCGGGGATTTTCTGATAAATCCGGGTCGTATCTATAAATTTTGAACGTGCGGGTGTTGGTGGCATCACCCGGCCGAGGCCAAACCTTTCCCTTTTTAGGGCGCGAATTTTTTGGCAGCATAAATTCGACCATATCAATACACTCTGGCTTTAGGTTCGATGTATTCGGCTTCGCTGGTTAGCGTCCATGTGTGAACCGGGCGATAATCCAGCTTCACCTGCTTGGTTGCATCGACCCAGGCAATGGTATGCTTCATCCATTCATCATCGTTTCTATCGGGGAAATCTTCCCTAGCGTGCGCTCCACGGCTTTCTTGGCGGGCCAGGGCCGAATGAACCGTGGCTTGGGCGCAATCGAGCAAATTTTCAAGCTCCAGCGCCTCAACCAAATCGGAATTCCATATCATCGAGCGGTCGTTAACCCGGATATCGTCGATTGATTTGGCTATTTCATCGATGGAATCTTTGCCCTCGGCCAATGTTTTCTCGGTGCGGAAAACTGCAGCGTCGCGGTGCATGGTTTTTTGCATGGCCAAGCGTATATCGGCCGTGGGCTTGGCCCCGTTTGCATTGCGTAGGCGTTCAAGCCGGGTTAGTGCCGGGTCTAATAATTCTTTGGCAATGGGTTTTTGATCGGCCCCCGGTGTTACCATGGCGCGGGCGCGCAAGGCGGCTGCCCGGCCAAACACAACAATATCCAAAAGGGAATTAGTGCCAAGACGATTGGCGCCGTGAACCGAAACACAAGCCGCCTCGCCAATGGCCATTAACCCCGGGCATACCGCATCGGGGTCTTTTTTCGTTGGGCGTAAAACCTCGCCATAAATATTGGTGGGGATACCGCCCATGTTGTAATGCACGGTCGGTATAACCGGAATGGGCTCTTGGGTTACATTGACCCCGGCAAATACTTTTGCGCTTTCAGAAATACCCGGCAGGCGTTCGCCCAAAATATCGGCGCCCAAGTGTTCCAGATGCAGTTGTATATGGTCGCCATCCTCGCCAAGGCCACGACCTTCGCGAATTTCCATTGTCATGGCACGACTAACCACATCGCGCGATGCCAGATCCTTGGCTGTGGGCGCGTAGCGTTCCATAAATCGCTCGCCATTTGAATTGGTAAGGTATCCGCCTTCGCCCCTTGCGCCTTCGGTAATTAGCACGCCTGCGCCATATATTCCGGTGGGGTGAAACTGAACAAATTCCATATCTTGCAATGGTAATCCGGCACGGGCCACCATGCCGTGACCATCGCCCGTACATGTATGTGCAGAGGTACACGAAAACCATGCCCGGCCATAGCCGCCGGTGGCCAACACCGTTTGTTGGGCCTGAAAACGGTGAATGGAGCCATCTTCGAGGTTCCATGCAACCACACCACGGCAGGCACCGTCTTCGTCCATGATTAAATCAATGGCAATAAATTCGACAAAAAATTCAACATCACGTTTTAACGCCTGCTGATAAAGGGTATGCAAAATTGCGTGCCCGGTACGGTCAGCCGCAGCGCAGGCACGCGGCACCGGGGCCTCGCCAAAATCGCGCATATGCCCGCCAAACGGACGTTGATAAATTTTACCATCTTCGTTTCTGGAAAAGGGAACGCCGTAATGTTCAAGTTCGTGCACCGCGGCAACCGCATTTTTGCACATATATTCGATGGCATCTTGATCGCCGAGCCAGTCCGAACCTTTGACCGTATCATACATATGCCAGCGCCAGTTATCATCGGCCATATTGCCCAGTGCCGCACCAATGCCGCCTTGGGCTGCAACCGTGTGCGAGCGGGTGGGGAATACCTTGGTAATGCATGCGGTTTTTAAACCAGCCGAGGTCATGCCCAGCGATGCCCTAAGGCCCGCGCCACCTGCACCAATTACAACGCAGTCATAAGTATGTTCGGTAATGGGGATTGCTTCGCTCATGATACCTCTTATCCAGCAAGGGAAATTTTTAAAACTGCAAATACGCTTGAAGCGGCAAATAACATGGTTCCGTATTTTACTATCAAAATCATCGCCATCTTTACCGGTTCGGAATGAACATAATCTTCAACCACCACCGTTACACCAAGCTGGGCATGGTGAAAAAGAGTAACCACAAACAGCACCAGAAAAACCGAATTGCCAAATTCAGACGCCCAAATATGAAACGATTGATAATCAGCGCCCGTAAGCGTAATTAGCGAATACATAAACCACATTGAAAGCGGCAGCAATGCAACCGCGCTCATCCGTTGCGCCCACCAGTGATGGACACCTTCCCGCGTTGAGCCAAGGCCACGGACACGAGAAAGATTAGAGCGAAGCTGACGTTTATTTCTGGACGTACCTGCCATCACCCCCCCCCTATAGCTTGTCGACGTGGCCATAGGCCCACATCCAGCTAAGAAACGTCAACGCGACGGAGGAAGCAACAACGATTGCACCGGTGATGCGCAGCTTTACCAGTTCAAACCCCCAGCCCATATCCCAGCCAAGATGCCTAAGGCCATTAAGCAGGTGATAAAAAAGCGACCAGGTAAAACCAAAAAGAACAAGACGGCCGGGCCATGATTCGAGCACAACTTGGGCGCGGGAAAATGCTTCGGGGCCATAGGCCGCCGCAGTCAGCCAATAGGTCAACAGCATAGCAGCCAGCACCAAAATCATACCGGTTAGACGGTGGGTAATGGAAAGCACCGAGGTTACCTGTGGGCGGTAAACCTGAAGGTGGGGTGAAAGTGGCTTGCTGTCATCCTGCATGCTTGGCTACCGCTCTGGTTTAGATTTCCTATGGTTTACTTTGATTTACTTTGGAACTCAATTTCTGCTTAGTCAACGCCACTTATACCTAAGTTATTAGGTTGGCATTAGAACCGTATAATCAAGGTCAAGTACAACCGTATGGTCATATTCATCTTCGCCACTGCGATAGGGGAATCCTTTGGCGTTTTGATTTTTACAAACCACCGTGCGCAAGCGAAGTGAGCCTATATCCTCCCTGCCCGGTATTTCGCCCTTGTCCAATATTTCTGACCACGCATAAAGGGTATCGCCTGCAAAAACCGGGGCCGCATGATTGCCGCCGTTAATGGCCGCCACCTTAAAAGCATTACCAAGACCATTGAAGCTAAGTGACCTGGCAATTGAAATAACATGACCGCCATAAACCAAGCGTTTCTTAAAACGTGTTTCTTTTGTCATTAAACCGTCAAAATGCACCCGAGCGTTATTTTGATAAAGTCTGGTAGCCATTTGATGCTCTGCTTCTTCAACCGTGTGCCCGGCAATGTGGTCTATGCGTTCACCAATTTCATAATCACCCCACAAATGAGAACTGCCGGAAAGTGCGACATCATAGGAAGACATGTCCAAGCCATCTGGAATAAAAATATCTTTGGCTGTGGCCATTTGTTTGGATTCCGGCGTAAGGAATCCTGAAGTTTCTACATCGGGATCGCGCTTGGGTATCATAACCCAGCGCACATAATCCACCACTCGTTCATTGTTTTGGTTGGTGCCTTCGGTGCGAACCCATACTATCCCCGATTTACCACTAGAATTTTGTTTTAACCCGATAACGCTTGAGGTTGCCTTTAGGGTATCACCGGGGAAAACCGGAACACCAAACCGCCCTGCGGCATAACCAAGATTGGCCGTGGCATTTAATGAAATATCGCCAACGGTTCTCCCAAAAATAATATGAAATACTAAAAAATCATCAAGCGGCGCCGCATCCAGACCCAAGTCCATGGCAAAGGTGTCAGAAGAATTTAACGCAAAGCGCGATCCATAAAGTGCGGTGTAAAGCGAAACATCACCTTCGCTAACCGTGCGCGGTGTAGGGTGGACAATTTTTTGCCCAAGACGAAAATCTTCAAAAAAATTTCCATCATTGTTTTTAGTGCCAGATTTAATATTTATTCCGTCGCTCATTTATTTATATCTGCCTCAAGCTCATCAATCCGTTCGGACATTTTTACAATTCTGCGGGCCTCAACAATATGAAGATTTTCAACTAATTTACCGTCTATTACAACAACCCCCTCGCCCTTGGCCCGGGCAACGTCAAATGCGGCAATAATATCGTTTGACCATTTTACCTCATCAACCGATGGGCCATAAATCTCATTGGCCTTGGATATGGTTTTAGGGTGTATCAGGGTTTTACCGTCAAAGCCAAAATCCTTCCCTTGCAGGCACGATTGCTTAAATCCTTCATCATCGCCCAAATCAAGGTGAACCCCATCTAAAATGGAAAGACCATAGGCACGGGCCACCAAAAGACAATGGCCAAGGCTCATCACCATGGGTATGCGTTCACGGGTGTGATGGGCGTGAAGGTCTTTGGCTAAATCAGATGTTCCCATCACTAAACAAGAAACACGCGGGCTGGCGCTGGCGATAAGCTCTGCGCGCAAAACACCACGCGGTGTTTCCACCATGCACCATATTTCCATATCGTCCGGCGCACCGGACTCATCCATAATGTGTTCAAGCTGACGCACCGCATTGGCGCTTTCGGTTTTGGGTAAAAGTATGACATCGGCCCCCGAAGACGCGGCCATGGCTATGTCTTTATACCCCCAAGTGGTATCTAACGCGTTGACCCTAACAACCACCTCGCGTTTGCCGTAGCCGCCTTGTTTTATGGCCTCTACTACTTGTTTGCGGGCCAGCTTCTTGGCATCTGGGGCAACCGAGTCTTCAAGGTCCATTATGATGGCGTCGCAAGCCAGCGTACGAGCTTTTTCAAGGGCGCGCGTATTAGAACCCGGCATATACAAAGCGCTTCTTCGGGGGCGGGATGTATTTGGCATAGGGGGAGGTCTCCAATTAAGCTATGATGTGATTGGGGCTGGTTAAAAACAGTCGAAAATATGCGCCCTGATGGCCCGGCTGGCAAGTTTGCTGAATATTAATAAGTGGCACTATATTCTCCTTATGGGGTGCAAAACTTAGGTATTTTATGGCTAATCAAATGGCCTGCTATATGGTTGGGGCCTCGATAAATGTCGAATTATCTAAAAAATATCAAAATACTGGTGGTTGATGACAACCCCTTTATGCGCACCATAGTGCGTCGGGTTCTTAGCCAATTTAATGCCGAAGAAGTTCGCGAAGCCAAAGATGGTGTCGATGCCATGGACACTCTGACCATGGGTGATTTTAAACCTGATATTATAATCACCGACTGGATGATGGATCCCATAGGCGGGCTGGAATTAACCAAATGGATTCGCACTGGCGAAGATACCCCTGATCCATTTCTGCCCGTAATAATGATGTCGGCACATTCTGAACGTGGTTGCGTTACCGAAGCCCGTGATGCGGGTGTGAACGAATTTTTGGTAAAGCCGCTTTCGGCAAAATCAATTATGCGGCGCATCCAAACAATTATTGAGCACCCCCGCGCATATATACGCACCGACCACTATTTCGGGCCAGACCGCAGGCGTCATGACAAACCGTTCCTTGGTCAGGAACAGCGCAATGATTATGATTTAAAAACCGATGAACAGTTGACCGAAGAAGAAAAGATTGGCGTTGCTGCCTCAATCAAAGGCACCGCCACAAAATAGCACCGACTAGTTAGACAGATAATCCTCAATCAATGCTTCTGCAATTTGCACCGTATTTAAAGCCGCACCCTTGCGCAGGTTATCAGATACCACCCACATGCTAAGGCCGTTTTCAACAGTGTTATCAACCCTGAGCCGCGAAATAAACACCGCATCCTCGCCCGCGCATTCAGCCGGCGTTACGTAGCCTTCGTCATGACGGTGGTCAATCACGGTAATGCCGGGCGCGTTCTTTAGCGCATCACGGGCGTCTTCTTCTGATAGCGGGCTTTCGAACTCAACATTAATCGCTTCGCCATGGCCAATAAATACCGGCACCCGAACGCAAGTTGCAAACAGCTTGATATCGGGGTCGAGTATTTTTTGCGTTTCAACCACCATTTTCCATTCTTCCTTGGTTGAACCATCGTCCATGAATTTATCAATGTGCGGGATCACGTTAAACGCGATTTGCTTGGTAAATTTATTTTTGGTTTTTTCCACCGGCTTGTTGGTAAAAATACCACGGGTCTGATTAAACAATTCATCCATGGCGTCTTTACCGCTACCCGATACCGACTGATAGGTCGCAACAACCACACGTTTTATTTTTGCCAAATCATGCAACGGCTTTAATGCCACCAACATCTGAATGGTAGAGCAATTGGGATTGGCAATAATGCCTTTGGCGCTATAACCGGCTATGGCTTCGCGGTTTACTTCGGGCACCACCAATGGCACGTCTGGATCCATACGAAACTGCGACGTGTTATCAACCACGATTGCACCGGCGGCAACTGCCTTAGGCGCAAATTCGGCAGACACTGACGCGCCCGGGCTGGAAAGCACAATGTCGGTTCCGCTAAAATCAAAATTGGCAAGGTCTTGTACTTTTAGGCGCTTATCATCGCCATAAGAAATTTCCATTCCCAACGAACGTGATGAGGCCAACGCCACTACCTCGTTTGCGGGAAAATTTCTTTCATACATGGTTTGCAGCAATTCGCGCCCAACGTTACCCGTGGCACCAACAACCGCTACTTTATAACCCATTTTAACTTAACTCCTGATTTTCGGTCGAAAAACCTAGTTTAATTTATCCAACTCTGCAACAACCGCTTCGCCCATTTCGGTGGTGGTAACTTCCTTAGCACCTTCGGTCATGATGTCTGCGGTTCTAAGGCCATTGTTCAAAACTGTTTCCACTGCATTATCTATCATGTCGGCATCTTCGCCTAAATCAAACGAATATCTGAGCAACATGGAAAACGACAATATGGTCGCCAGCGGATTGGCCTTGCTTTGGCCCGCGATATCGGGGGCTGAGCCGTGAACCGGTTCGTACATGGCGGGGACTTTCCCGGTGCCCGGGTCGCGTGAACCAATGGATGCAGATGGCAGCATGCCCAAAGACCCGGTCAGCATGGCGGCGCAATCAGATAATAAATCGCCAAACAGGTTATCGGTGACAATTACGTCAAACTGGGAAGGGTTTCGCACCAATTGCATGGCGCAGTTATCGGCATACATATGGCCGAACTCGATATCATCGTTTCCATTGGCGTGGGCCTTGGTTGCTACTTCGCGCCAAAACATGCCAGATTCCATTACGTTGGCTTTTTCCACCGAGGTAACTTTTTTGTTTCTTTTGCGCGCCAAATCAAAGGCTACTTCCATGATGCGCTCGATTTCAGGTTCGGAATATATCTGGGTATCAAGGCCGTAACGAACCCCGTCACGCACTTCAACCCCACGGGGCTGGCCGAAATAAACACCGGCGGTCAGTTCACGCAAAATCATTATATCCAGACCCTTGACCACTTCGGGCTTTAGGGTTGAAGAATCAATAAGCGCATCAAACACTATTGCCGGGCGAAGATTGGCAAATAAATCCAAATCTTTGCGCAGTCGCAAAAGACCTGCTTCGGGCCGCGCCTCGCGGGCAACGTTATCCCATTTTGGCCCACCAACCGCGCCCAACAATACCGCATCGGCGGCTTTTGCTTTTTCCATTGTTGTGTCGGTGACGGCACATCCGTGGGCATCATAACATGCCCCACCGACCAGATCTTCTTCGACGTTGAATTTGAAATGACGTTTTTCGCCCATCCAATCGACAATGCGCTTGGCCTCGTTTACGACCTCTGGCCCGATACCGTCACCGGGAAGCACAAGAAGGTTCTTGTTGCTGGACATTTTTTTATTCCTTATTTCTTATTATTTGGTCTAGCTGTTTATCTCATTATTTATCTGGCCAACCACGGCTGGGTGGTTTTTCGTTTTTCCTCATAGGCAGCAATCTTGTCTGATTTTTGCATCGTCAGCCCAATATCATCCAAACCTTCTAATAAACAATGTTTGCGGAACGGATCAATTTCAAAATTAACCACGCCACCATCAGGCCCGGAAATTGTTTGTGCTTCAAGGTCGATGGTCAATGTTGCATTGGCACCACGCATCGCATCATCCATCAATTTGGCTAAGGTTTCTTCGTCAACCTGTATCGGCAGCATGCCGTTTTTAAAACTGTTGTTATAAAAAATATCGGCAAAGCTGGTGGAAATTATCACCTTGATGCCAAAATCATTTAACGCCCACGGCGCGTGTTCGCGTGATGAGCCACAGCCGAAATTATCCCCGGCAACAATTATTGATGCGCTGCGATAAGCATCTTTGTTAAGAACAAAATCAGGGTTTTCTGAACCATCATCCAAAAAACGCATTTCATCAAACAAATTTTTTCCCAAACCTTCGCGTTTGATGGTTTTCAAAAACTGTTTAGGGATAATCATATCGGTATCGATATTGCGAATTGGCATGGGTGCGGCAACGCCGGTTACTTTACTAAACTTTTCCATTTTATTGCCCCTCGTCCATCAGCTTGCGCACATCTGTTAAGTAGCCTTTTATGGCAGCGGCAGCGGCCATGGCCGGGCTAACCAAATGGGTGCGCCCACCTTTGCCTTGGCGACCTTCAAAATTACGATTTGAGGTTGAGGCCGAACGCTCGCCCGGTTCTAGCTTGTCATCGTTCATGGCCAAACACATGGAGCAACCCGGTTCGCGCCATTCGAAACCGGCAGCAATAAATATTTTATCAAGGCCTTCTTCTTCGGCTTGTTCTTTTACCAAACCAGATCCCGGAACAACCATTGCGCCGACGTTGCTTGCGACCTTGCGGCCATGGGCAATACTTGCGGCAATGCGTAAATCCTCTATGCGACCATTGGTGCATGAACCAATGAAAACACGGTCAATGGGCGTGCCTTCGATAGGTGCGCCTGCTTTTAAATCCATATAGGCAAGCGAGCGTTCCCATGCGGCGCGTTTTTCCGCGTTAGGCTCATCTGCCGGGTTGGGAATATTTCCGCTAATGGGAATTACGTTTTCCGGGCTGGTGCCCCAGGTTATTTCCGGCACTAACTCCGATATGTCCAGCTCAACCACGGTATCGAATTTGGCACCATCGTCGGTTTTTAAGGTTTTCCAATATTGGGCAGCCTGTTCCCAAGCTGCACCCTTGGGCGACATGGTCCG
>DAOWFB010000096.1 GCA_030638205.1 Thalassospiraceae bacterium | reverse complement strand
TCGGCTAGCAGTGCGGTGTCACTTTCTTCCAAGTTTGCGGCAAGTTTGCCTATGTCATTTTCCAATTGTTTTTTAAGCGCGGCCAGCTTTTCAACATCGCTAGTCAGATTAGATATTTTGACGCGACCTTTTTCAAGGTTGTCACTTAATTGGTCACGATCAATAATTGATGCCTGCAATTCACCGGAAAGCCTGCCCACGTCACCGCGCAATGATTTTGATGTTTTTTGTTCCAGCGCTAATAATTCTGATATTTCGGCCATATCACGGTCTAGTTTTTTAAGCGCATTTTCCCGCCCTGATAAAGCTTCGCCAAGAAAGAATTGTGCCAGCACAAAAAGAAGCAACAGAAAAATAATAACCATTAACAGCGAAGCCAAGGCATCGACAAAGCCGGGCCAGATATCTGCCCTGTTGCGGTGGCGTGCTAAAAGGCCTGCCATTATTAATCAGCCCTTTCTGTTTTTTAAGAATCGTCCTTGGCGGCAACGGTGCGCGCCAGCAATTTAATTTCGCTCCTGATTTGCGACACGGTTTCTTCGCGGCCAATCCTGCTTTCTTCTAAAAGCCTTGAAAGACACAGGTCCATGTTTCGTATGTGGGTGCGGGTGGCTTCATCCATGCTGTTGCCAGATCCACCGGCAAGGCGTTCAATAGCTGGTTTTAATTCCACTTGGGTTTCGGCAAGTTTTTTCATTACCGCCTGTTCTGTTTGCATGAAATCGGTCAGGGTTCCCATTTTTGCGGCCAGTTCTGACAGTGCTTCATGGGTCTGGTGGCGGTTTTCTTCGCCCCGGGATAATGTTCGTTGCAGGTTTTCAAGGCCCTCTGCGGTTTGTTCTAATAATGCTTCAACATATGCCGGAACACCTTGATCGCCCTCTGGCGCAATACTGCCAGATGAAAGCCGGGCCTGGCCCGAAAGCCAGTCTTCAAGTTCGGTATAAAAACGGTTGTGGGCTTGGCCTGTTTGCAAATCAAGAAAGCCAAGCACTAACGATCCAGCCAGACCAAACAGTGATGATGAAAAAGCTGTTCCCATTCCGGTTAGGGGTTTTTCTAAGCCGCTTTTAAGTTCGTCAAATACCGCTGAAATATTTCCACCGCCAACTGATATGTTTGAAATAACGTCGCGGATTGCGCCAAGGGTATCAAGCAGCCCCCAAAAGGTGCCAAGCAGACCAAGGAAGACCAGCAAACCAACTGTGTACCTTGAAATTTCGCGCTGTTCATCCAATCTTGAGGCGATGCCGTCCAAAAGTGAACGCATGGCAATGGATGAGATTTTTATTTCTGAACGGTCACCCAGCATTGCCGCCATGGGCGATAGCAATGATGGGGTTGGCGCATTTGATCCTGCGCCCTGCACCGATGGCTGGCGTGATGCGCCAGAGCGAAAATGTTCTATCCATTCCAATTCGGGGTTAAGCTGCAATACTTGGCGAAAACTATTTATTGCACCAAGCAAAAACACGCCAACGATAAGCCCATTAAGTGGTGCATTGGCCATAAATGCGGTTTTGAGCGGTAATACCACCAATACTATTCCGGCGGCAACAACCACAAGAAACAACGTCATTCTAGTAAGATATCGACTAGGAGGGGTCATTGGTGGCTGGTTCTCCCAAGTGGTGGCTATATATGGTGATGATTAGGGTGTCGCCCTTAGCGTTCAATTACCGTGATATCAACTCGTTCGGTTTGGGCGTCGCTTGTTTTGTTACCAAGTGCGCGAACATCAATCCGGGTGCTGCGAACACCGCTTTCAATCAAGTATGAACGAACCGCCAATGCCCTAGAAAGTGACAACCTTCGGGCAGCGCTTGACGACATTTCTGCCCCGCCGGCATAGGCCAGCAGTTGCAGACGTAAATCTTTTTGGTTGGTCATGCTTTCTGCCAGTACGCGTAATTCTTCGCGCACATCAGCAGGAAGTTTTGCATTTTCCGCTTCAAACAAAACCCGCATGGAATACCCATCGCCAATTGTTACGCCTGCTGGTGGCAGGGAAGCAACAGAAGGTGCTTCTGTTATATCGGAAAGCTTGGCCACTACTTTTGGTGGCTCCGGAACCTTAACCGCAGGCGGTGGTGCGGGTGGCGCAATTGGTTCTGCTATTTTTTCTTCTTTTATTTCTTCTATAATTTCAGGTGGTGTGGCTTCTAATTTTACCGGTTTTTCAACAACTGGCTGAGGAACTGGATCTGGAGTTGGTGTTTCTACTACTGGCGTTACGGGTGCAGGCACAGGCACAGGCTCCGGTGGCGGGGGTGGTGCTTTTGGAGCTTCTGACACTTCCGGTTCAGCGCTTATTATTTCTTTGGCAATTTCTTTTGGGGCAATTTCTTTTGGTTTTTCAATTACGGCCGGTTCGGGCGGCGCTGCCACTTCTTCCTTGGCCAGCTCTGGTGCAGATTTTTCTTTAACGTCCGCAACAGGCGGTGGCGGTGGTGCATCGGGAATGTCTTTTTTTACAACTTTTGTTTTTGGAGTTTCTTCATATGCTTTTTCTGGCGTCACAAATTTGAACTTGAACTTTGTAGTATTTTCATCTGCCTTAACAAAGCTGCTCGAAGGTGCATTGGCAGGCGCAATGTAAAGAGTTGAAACAGGAGCCTTGGGCCCAGGGATAAGATGAGGAGCAAGATGCCCTTTGCTGCCTGCTCTTTTTGCGATTGGTGAGGTAGGTGCAATGGGGCTAACGCTGCTATCTTCTAGAACTGAAAAATCAACGCTTACATTCGGGTTGGAAAAATCAAGCACGATTGATTCTTGTGCGTTTGCGCCAAGCGGGGTTGCGATGACGCCCGCACTAACGCTTAGCGAAATAACCAAAGAGTAAAAAAATACGGAGTGGCCCGTTTTATCCGTTTTACTAGGCGCGGACATTTTTATAAATTTCTCCAAACAATTTAGTTGCGACGCGCCAAAGCGCGAATCCCCTTGTTTTTATTTAAACAAACAATAGCCAAGGCGGTGGTCATGAGCAACATCCTATCGGACGATGGCGGCAGGGCCCTGACATAATTTATTTTGAATCTATATTAAGATTAAAAAACGGCTGATTTCAGCTATTATTTAACCATCTTCAGAAGTTTGGGGTGAAGCTTGTCATTGGCGCATACAATATCGCCAGTTTCCAGCATTTCCTTGCGGCCACGAATATCGGTAACGAAGCCACCAGCTTCGCGAACAAGGGCGATTCCCGCAGCCATATCCCACTTTTGTAGGCCCGTTTCCCAGAAACCGTCATAACGCCCGGCTGCCACATAGGCCAGATCAAGGGCGGCTGAGCCAAACCTGCGAACGCCAGCCGAAACGCTCATTACATTTTCCAAACGTTCAAGGAAGCGTTCTTCCTTGCCCGATTCCATAAATGGTATTCCAGTAGAAAAAAGAGATTCTGAAAATTCTTTGCGCGCCGATACACGAATTCTACGACCATTTAAAAATGCACCTTGGCCCTTTTCTGCCCAATACATTTCGTCTTGAACCGGGTTGTAAATAACGCCTGCAAAGATATCGTTATCGCGCATCAATCCAATTGAAATTGCAAAATGGGGAATACCGTGAAGAAAGTTTGTGGTTCCATCAAGCGGGTCAATAATCCATGTGCTGGATTCGTCCTTGCCTTTTATTTCGCCTCTTTCTTCTAATATAAAACTATAATCGGGGCGGGCTTTTTGTAATTCACGCACCAACGTGTCTTCGGCAGTTTTGTCTGCGACGGTAACAAAATCAGTCGGGCCTTTTTTTGAAACCAGCAGGTGTTCAACTTCGCCAAAATCGCGCACCAATTTACGTGCAGCCTTGGTCGCCGCAGCGGTCATTACATTTATAAGTGCAGATGAATTAATATGCGCCATTAGTCTTTGGCCCGTTCGACATAAGACCCATCAGAGGTATTAACCACAATGCGGGTGCCAGCCCCAATATGTGGTGGAACTTGTGTTTTTATACCGTTTTCCAGCATTGCTGGTTTGTAACTGGAAGATGCGGTTTGCCCTTTTACCACGGCATCGGCTTCGGTAATTTCAAGCACCACAGTTTCCGGCAACTGAATTCCAATGGGTTTCTCTTCGTGGGTTTCGATTATTACATTCATTGATTCTTGTAAATATGGAATCTGGTCTTCGCCCAGCATGGAAGAATCAAGCGGTATCTGATCATAGGTTTCGTTATCCATGAAGGTATAGATATCGCCATCGTTATATAGGTACTGATAATTGCGCTGCTCAAGGGTGGCACGTTCGACTGTTTCCGATGAACGGAAGCGTTCGTTTAGTTTGGTGCCGCTTTTAATATCGCGCAGTTCAACCTGCAGGTAGGCACCACCCTTACCGGGCTGGGTGTGTGCAATTTTTACAGCACGCCAAAGGCGACCCTGGTGTTCAATTACGTATCCGGGACGAATGGCGTTGCCGTTAATTTTCATTTCTTTGACCTATTTCAATGAACAAGGTGAAAAGTATAATTTGCCGTATTGTTATCAGTTATATGGGCGCGGAAGCTAGCACCAGCGGCCCTTTGGCGCAATGGCAAGGTGGCCAAAAAACCATAAGAAAAACCATAAGAAAAACCACGAGAATTAGTCGTCGTCCAGTTCTGCCTTGGTGCAGTTGCGCCCAGCTTTCTTGGCCTCATAAAGGGCCTGATCGGCGCGGAAGATAAGCTTGTGTGGATTATCGCCCGCGCGATAGGTGGAAACCCCTATTGAAAGGCTGACCCGGCCCATTTCATCGCCGGTATCCTTGTTGCGGATTGATCTTCTGGCGATGCTCTCGCGTACATTTTCGGCAACTTTTACCGCGTGGTTTAGTTCGGTTTCTGGCAAAATTGCCGAAAACTCGTCCCCGCCCCAGCGGGCAACAACGTCGCTACCTTTTAGGTTGGTAACAAAGTTTTGTGCAACCTGACGCAAAACCTGATCACCTACATTGTGGCCAAGGGTATCGTTTATGGCTTTGAAATTATCTACATCGGCCAGCAATACCGATACTTTTCCTTTGAAATCTTCAATGTTGTCGATGATTGATTTCAGGGATTCTTCAAACCTGCGACGGTTGCCAATACCAGTTGTTGGGTCAATCATCGCTATTTGTTTGGTATGTTCAAGCTGGCGGTTTAAATCGACTATTTCATCGGAATATTCATTGATGCGAACCTCAAATTTATGGCCGAAATCAACTATGTCTTTGATTTGGCTGCTGACGTTTTCCAACAGCTTGCGAATGGTTTCGCTGTGTTCGTCATCGGGGTTTTTGTCCAGATCTTGAATGAAGCTTTCATTGTTACGCGCCACTTTGTCTATGACACTGACAATATCTTCCAGCCCCCTAGTGATGCGGCCGGCACCTTGGTGGAGGTCGTTTAAGCTGTGTTCAAAATCTTTTTTTGTGTCGGCCAATTTTTATAAATCCTGTTTAAAGCGCCCCCGCAGCTTGTATTCATTCTTAATTTGAATGGGCAAAATGTCAGATTTGGGCTTTTCTGTCTATGTTGCATTTTTCACAATCTGGTTATAAGTGCCCCATTAAATTCTTCAATTGCCACCCCCGGGCCTTGTTTATGGCCCCAAACAGCGTTAACCACAGCCACAAAATCAGCCCCCGCAGCCGCCAATTCCCCACAGTTTTCAGCCGTTATGCCACCTATGGCAACAGACGGAACATTTGTGGCGGCGGCCCAGCTTTCAAGTATTTCCCTATCTGGTCTAGCGGCTGTTTCTTTGGTCTTGGTCGGGAAAAATGCCCCAAAGGCAACATAATCGGCGCCAGATTCTGCCGCCAGCATGGCCAAATGGGTTGATGCGTGGCAGGTAACACCAACAATGGCGTCATTTCCTACGGCTTTTCTGGCATCGGCATATGAAATGTCATTTTGCCCAATATGCACACCATCGGCACCCATATCGCCGGCCAGTTCCGCCTCATCATTGATGATAAACGCAACGTCGCGCTCTTGCACCAATGGCATCAATATTTTGGCGGCAGTGGCAACTTCGTGGGTGGGGGCGGGCTCGCCGCTGGTGGTTTTTAGGCGCAGTTGCACCACGGCAACATCGCCACCATCCAGTGCCGAAATTAGCTGGGGCTTAAACTCATCCACATCAAATCGGGGTGGGGTTATCAGGTAAAGGCTGCATGTCATGGCGGGGATTATATAGGGCTAAATGAAAAGGGGAGAGTTATTCTTATTTTTTCTCATCAATGGGCAGGTTGACGGTTAACGCCAGCCGCACCAATTGCGAGCGATTGTTAACACCGGTTTTTTGCAATATTTTCTTTATGTGTGAACGCACGGTCTCGGATGTGATGTTTTTACTATCTGCCATATCATTCGTT
>DAOWFB010000045.1 GCA_030638205.1 Thalassospiraceae bacterium | reverse complement strand
TGCGCTGTTTATGGTTGTGTTGGCTTCATTGCGAAGGCCATCTTCGTAAGTTAACCCAATTTCCAGCGCCGCCTCTGAAAGTTGTTTGAAAAAACCTTTGTACGCAGCAAGGGCGGCCAGTAATTGCGATTTTAATTCAGGGTCTTCAATTAATTTTTTCACATCCGCCGTGGTAATGTCATAATAATTTTTAAATTTAGCCAGATATTTATCTTGCCTTCTAAGCATAAGATCTTTTTCTGTGCGTTGCGTCATAAGCAACCTGCGGTGCAGGGCCAAACGAAGGTTTTCGTCATTTATTTGGTTCAGCACAGACTCAGCCGTATATAGGGAATTACGCATTTCTTTGCGAATGCCTTCGGTCTGATCCTTACCAATTTTTAGCTGAAGGAGTGCGATGCTTTCAAACTGTGATTTGTATTTAGTGGCCTTGTCAGATATCTCTGAAACGATGTCGGTACCAAGACCCAATGAATTTAAATTGACAGCGAGTTGCTTGATATTGGCATTCATGGTTTCGTATTTAGCCCTAAAATCATCCAGATGGTTAGAATCGTAAAGAGTTACAAAATCCACATGAATTTTGTGCAGCTCCTGCAAAGATGTATCGATGGTATGAATGGTTTCTATTTGGGCGCCAAGATCGTTGATGTAATTTGAGCGATACCATGTCAGGAGCGCAATTGTCGCCAACGCCAGTGCAACAATTGCCGAAATGGCATAATGCTTAAATTCAATGGAAAATCTCAACCGCAGCCCCCCTTCAGTCGAATAGCCAATATACCATTGTTATTATGTATTATAAAATAATTCCACCATTACTTGTTATTTATCCTAACCGTATGGATTATCAGCACAAAGTAGAAAGGTGGAACCGTGGGTAATAAGCCCCTATAACCACCATATGAACAATGCAGATAACATTTTTGACGTGCTGGTAATTGGCAGCGGTGCTTCCGGGCTTAATCTCGCTTTGGAAATGGCCGACTTTGCCCGCGTTGCGGTAATTACCAAAAGCAGTTTGCATGAAAGCAATACCTATTATGCCCAAGGCGGAATTGCCGCCGTATTGGACGAACACGATAGCGTCCAATCACACATTGCAGACACCATTAATGCCGGAGCCGGACTTTGCGACGAAGATGTGGTGCGCTTTGTAGTTGAAAATGGACGTGCGGCAATTGAAAAATTAACTGGGTACGGGGTTGAATTCACCCGCGAAGGCGATGAATTACACCTTACCCGCGAAGGTGGCCACAGCCACCGCCGGGTCGTCCATGCAGCAGATGCCACCGGCAAGGCGATTGAGCTAACACTAGAAGATCGCGTTCGTGCCAACCCCAATATTACAATTTTTGAAAATCACAATGCGGTTGATCTTTATTGTAAAAAAAATAAAGAAACCGGAACAAAGAACGTTACCGGCCTATATGCGTTAAACACCGATATTGATAAAGTAGTTTCATTTGCTGCACCATTTGTGGTGCTGGCAACTGGTGGGGTAAGTAAAGTTTACCTTTATACATCAAACCCCGATGTTGCCACTGGTGATGGCATTGCCATGGCCTGGCGTGCCGGATGCCGGGTTGGTAATATGGAGTTCACCCAGTTTCACCCAACCTGCCTTTACCACCCCAAGGCAAAATCGTTTCTTGTTTCCGAAGCCGTACGTGGCGAAGGTGGTGTGCTGACGTTACCCAATGGGGAACGCTTCATGCACAAATTCGATGAACGCGAAGAACTAGCACCCCGCGATATTGTGGCCAGAGCAATAGATTATGAAATGAAACGTCATGGTCATGATTGCGTCTATATAGACATAAGCCATAAAGGTGCTGATTTCATTCAAGAGCATTTCCCGACCATTTACGCAAAATGTCTTGGCTTTGGTTTTGATATGACCAAAGAACCCCTACCCGTTGTGCCGGCAGCTCATTACACCTGCGGCGGAATTGTGGTGGATAATAATGGCCGTACAGATATTGACGGCCTTTATGCAATTGGCGAGGTTACCTATACCGGGCTGCATGGAGCTAACCGCATGGCATCAAACTCGCTTTTGGAATGTCTTGTTTATTCAAGTGCGGCTGCAAACGACATAAACACCAATCTTGGCAATGCAAAAAAAGTGTCCCTGCCCCCACCGTGGGATGAAAGCCGGGTAACAGATTCAGACGAAGAAATTGTAATTTCCCATAACTGGGACGAATTAAGAAATTTCATGTGGGATTATGTTGGAATTGTTAGAACCGACAAAAGATTAGAACGCGCCAAAACCCGTATTGATATGCTGCAATCAGAGGCCCATGATTATTATGGAAATTTTCGGGTAACCGGCGATTTGTTGGAGTTAAGAAACATGACCGTTTGCGCCGACCTTATTGTTCGCTCGGCCCAAATACGAAAAGAGAGCCGTGGCCTGCATTACACCCGCGATCACCCAAAAAACAAGCATGAAACAAAACTTGGCCCAACCATACTTACCCCTGATAATTGCCCGGACAAATGCAATGAATAATGAAACACTTAACGCCACATCAGGCGGCCCACTAAGTGGAAAAAATGCCCTTATAACTGGTGCGGCTGGCGGGGTTGGTCTTGCCGCCGCGCGCGCCTTGGCACAAACCGGAGCAGACCTTTGTTTAAGTGGTATTGGCGCAGTCGCGCTTGAGCGTGCAGCAACCGAGATAAGACAGGAATTCGCAGTGGAGGTTGAAACCCATATTGCAAACACTGCTAATGCGGTAGAGGCAGAAGCATTGGCGCTTTCATGTAGTGATGCAAACATATTTGTCAATTGCACCGGAAACATTCCTGCGGGACGTATCGATTCCATTCGTGATGATATATGGCGCAAAGCGTGGGAGGCGGCTGTTTTTGCGCCGATAAACATGCTCAGGGAAATGTGGTCAAGCATGGATTGGACTGAAAATGCACTGATTATTGTGGTTGTTGATGCGCCCGGCGCATCGGACATTGATGATGCTTGCGCCAGTGCCGGCGGCGGCGCGCTGATGTCATTGATTGAGGCATTGGGCAAAGAAGAAAACGCACCGCGCATACTTGGCCTTGTTACCGGGCGCAGTGGTGACGGCGCAAGTGTGGCCGCCGCCATATCGCGTATTGCTTGCGAGCCGGAACGGTTTAAATCTGGTACATTGCTTTCGCCCGATGCCATTAATGCTGAATAAAAAAGATTGATATCCGATGAACGATTTTCCCCAACCAAAAACATTCCCACACGGTGCGGTTCTTCAGGGCGGTGTTTGGACGCAAGCAATATCATCGAAAAACATGACCGAGGGCAAGCCTGCGCTTTTTCTTGATCGCGACGGGGTTGTTTGTGTTGAGGCCAATTACCTGCACAAAGTTGAAGATGTTCAGTTAATGCCCAGCGTCGGTGAGGTTGTAAAATTAGCAAACCAAAAAGATGTGCCCGTTATATTAGTGACCAATCAAGCTGGCATTGCGTATGGATATTTTGGTTGGGATGAATTTGTAAATGTACAAACGCGCTTATTAGGCGATATTAAATCCGCTGGCGGTGTAATCGATGGGGTTTTTGCCTGCCCCTTTCATGAAAAAGGAAAACCACCATATGGCGGCCACCCTTCACACCCCGCACGCAAGCCAAACCCCGGTATGCTTTATCTGGCTGCTGAATTAATGGGGGTTGATTTGTCCCGATCATGGATTGTTGGCGACCGCGCCAAAGACATAGAAGCTGGAAAAAATGCAGGGCTTAAAGGTGGCGTTCATGTGTTGAGCGGCCACGGATCAAACGCAGGTGAGCGGGTCGGTGCGCTAGGTATTTCCGATAATAATTTCGAGGTAAAACTAGCCGACGATCTGGCATCTGCCCGTGGAATTATTCCGCTTTTGGACTAGGGTCGGGACTGGGGCCGGGACTAGGTCTAGGCCAGAACCACCTTATTACGCCCACCATTCTTGGCCGTATAGAGCGCCTTATCAGAAGCATCAGAAAGCGACGAAACGCTGTCATGGGTTGGAAATTCAGCTATGCCACAGCTAAAGGTAACGGAAAAATCTTTAATATCTGAATTAAAAACAATTTCTGAAAACGCCTGCCTTATTTGATTAAATATTTCTTCCGCTTCTTCGATTGTGGCCCCGGTAAGCAATGCGGCAAATTCTTCGCCGCCCATTCGACCAATGATATCGGCGCCCCTTAAGCGTTGGCGCAGCAATCTAGCCAATGATTTAATAACCTTGTCGCCTACTGCGTGACCGTAGGTGTCATTCACGTTTTTGAAATGGTCAATGTCCAGCGATGCCATGGCAATTGACTGATTTAACCGTTTGGCCCGTTCTATTTCGTTTGTCATTAATTGCTTGGTTGTGGTGTGATTGTACAACCCAGTCATGCTGTCTTTCACCATCATTGAACGCAGCTCGCGAAAACGCGAAGCGCGTATTCTTACGGCAGAAATAAGATGTTTAGGCCGTATAGGTTTGGTTAAAAAATCATCTCCGCCCAACTCCATGGCTGAGAGTTGCTTTTCAACATCCCGCTCACCAGAAAGAAAAACTATTGGTATGGCGTCAAATGCTTCTTGTTGGCGAATAATTGCTGCAACCTCATGGCCCTCACAATCAGGCATATAAAGGTCAAGCAAAATAAGTTCTGGAACAAAATCATTTAAGACCTCGATGACCGTCATCGGATTATTTAAAACACTGGTCATCATTCCGGCACCCTGAAGAACTAATTCCGTGTGGCGGGAAAGACTTTCATCATCATCAATAATCAGAACCCTAAACGGATCATCTTCACCATCGGCAGTTACCGCATCAAGCACATCTATCATGTCTGCCATATCCACGGGCTTCACCATATAATTATGGGCCCCGGCACGCACCGCAGCAAGACGATGGGGCATATCATCAATTTCTGTATGAACGATTATTGGGCAATCCAATCCGCCCGATTGATGAAGTTCGGAAATTATGCCTAATGCCGCGTTATCGTCACCATCAAAAACAATGTCGCAAACAAGCGCATCTGGTTTTTGTTTTTTTATTGCCTTTGCAATATTTTTGGGATGAGAAGTACCGCTAGCGACAAAACCAAAATGTTTCAATTCACGAACTATTTGTGATCTTGTTTTTTTATCACCTTCAAGAACAAGAATGTTGCGGATCACCCTATCGTCTATGGTTCCACTACCTTTGGAATCTTGTTTTTTTTCGTCTGAATTTTCCTTGCGAACATCGGGGTGATCGCTAGCTTCTTTTAAAGCATCCAGGCTTTTATCAAGAAAGTCTGCCAAGCCGCTAGCGTCATCATTGCCTTCAATAACCTTGCTGCAGGCATCTTCCATTTCACGGGCAACAATAGAAACTTCCTTAAAACCAAAGGTTGCACCTGACCCGGCAAGCTTGTGTGTAAGCGCACGCACCGCAGCAATAGCATCGTTTGTGCCTTTGCCATGCGGTGCTATTAATAAAACATGAGATGAAATTTCATCAATCTTTGAGGTCATCTGCCGGGCATAGTTATCCCTTAGGGCGGCCATTTTTTCCTCAACTGTTTTATCATTGTCAGCCATGGCTTTTATTCCATATTTCTTTTACCTGATCGGCCAATGTCATGGGATCAAACGGTTTTGGTATAACATCAACCACGCCCATATCTTTGTAACTTTGCACATCTTCTGGCGTTACCTTTGCGGTCATAAATACGGCAGGAACATCACTTAATGATGATATTTCGCGAAGTCGCCCAAGAGTTGTCGGGCCATCCATTTCCGGCATCATTACATCTAGTAAAATAAGCTCTGGTTTAAACTCATCGCCCTTTGCAATTGCATCTTCCCCGGAACTGCAGACCTCAAGCGTTAGGCCACCAATCGTTTCCAGTGCCATAACGGCAATCGATTGAATATCAGGATCATCTTCAACATAAAGTATTTTTGAAAGTTCCATATGTAGCATCCTAGCTTTACTTTAAGTGGGCAGGCAAAGAAAAAGGTGCGGTGATTACGGGTGCCCCCCTAGTCACAGCCTACATTTGGTGTGCTAATGCTTAAATAGAAACTGTCATGGTCGTGAACAAGCTAAAGTCTTTAAAATAAGGCTTTATTTGTATCATTTTCAGCTATTTTTGATGATTTTACGGCCAATTTTATAATTTTATGGCTAATCTCTAGGCGCAGAAATCTTGGGTAGGCCTTTGTGTCTACTCACCACCATAATGAATATAGTCGCTCCAGACACGCTCGATCTTACGCAGTGATTCTGCGGCACTTTCAACATCTGCTTCGGAAATTCCAGTGGTGGCAAATGCTGCGGCATTTTTTTCTTCAAGCTCTCTTATTCGGGCAACTACGCCCAAAGCCTTTTCGGTCAACTTTACACGAACGGAACGTTTATCGTGCTCTGAGCGCGCCTGATCTAGATATCCTGATTCAGTAAGCTTTTTGATATTATAAGAAACGTTAGAGCCTTGATAATAACCACGCTCAACCAAATCTCGAATAACTATTTCTTCTTCACCTATATTGCTAAGCAGCAATGCCTGAACAGCGTTAAGGTCTTTTACTTCCATGCGCGCAAGTTCGGCACGAAGAACGTCAAGAAAGCGTCTGTGCATGCGTTCTATTATTCTGGTTAGCTCAAGATAGTTCTTTTTCAAAGGTCGTTGCTCCCAACTGCTCAACTGTCTAACTTGTTGTATCTAGACTTATAGGTCTTTTTTATACCCCCGACAAGATTAAGGAGGGCTGGTATTTTTCAGCCTTTTCAGCCATCTTTGTAAAATGCCAAATAATAACCATGCCAGCACCAGCGATGCAAAATCAGCTGTTTTCAAGCTTTTGGGAATAGCTTTTGCATTATTAATTGTAATTATTCCGGTATATGCGTTTAACGATGAATTTGTTGTTGGTGCCGATTGGTATTTTGGCACCGATACCTACATGCGCATGGTCAGGGTAAATGAATGGGTACGGGCAATTTCTGAAAATATTGGCCGGGATTCGTGGTCAGATTTATGGCCAGATTTATGGTATGGAAATTTTTCTGCATCATCTAACTGGCCTTATGGACAGACGCTCCATTGGACTAGGCCGCTTGATATAATAATTGTAGCAGGCGGTCTTTTGTTGGCGCCAATTACCGGAATTGAAAGAGGTCTTTATTATTCTGGTGTTAGCGTAAGCCCATTTTTGGCAATGCTTTCGATATTAATATTGTTTCGGGCAACCCGGTCATTTTTAGATACCCGTGGACAAGTCTCGATGGCAATTTTGGTGGTCGCAGCACCGATAACAAAAAATTACTTCTATGCAGCCCGCCCCGACCATCATTCGTTATTGGTTTTTCTTTTTGCGGTTGTTTTTTCATATCTCATCATAATGCTTTATGAAGATGATGAAGGCGAAGACGATAATAATGGCGACAAAAATATTAAGCACCCGATCATTGCAGGTAGTGTTGCGGCTGTGGCAGTCTGGACCAGCGTCGAGGCCTTAGTTACCGTTGCCTTTGGCGCAGGGGTTATTGGTTTTTTTTGGCTCATTAAGGGAAAGCTGGAATATCTGGGCAAATTGCGCTGGTTTCTGTGGGGGTTGGCCTTGGCCAGCATTGCTGCAATCGCACTTGAGCGCCCCCCTGCCGGGTGGTTTCAGGCGGTAGAATATGACCGTATTTCCATTCCGCATATAACACTTTTTTTAATGCTGGCTTTGGTTTCTGAATTAATTTGGCGCATATGGAAAAATAAAAAAACCACATCGACTTACACCGATAGATTTATCGGCGGAACCATAATGGTTGCGCTTCCGGCAATTATTTTATTTTTAATATTTCCTAATTTTTTTAAAGGTCCTTTTGCCGGTGCGATGGATATTAGACTCCAAGAAGTCTGGCTAAATAAAATTGAAGAACTAAGACCAATGTTTGACGGCGATGTGGCATCGGTCTCATTGGCCACCATGCACCTTGCGCCGCTTTTATGGGTGGCGTGGTGGTTAAAAAAAATACGCAATAAAAAAGAGGCATCTCTTTCTGATTCAGTGTCGGCTAATTCGGTGCCGTCTAGTTTGGTGTTGGTTATTATTTTAGGAATTATTATTTTTGTTCCGCTTAGTATTTACCAGGTTCGCTGGTCAGCATATTTAGGGATAATTTTGGCCGTTCCGTTGGCATCACTGGCACAAATGCTTTTTGATTTCAGGAGCGGCCCCACCGTAGGGCCAGCCACAAAAGATGAGCCGGGAACGCCCATATTCAGGGTGCCAATCGTTGCTTCAGTATTTATCGCGCCCGCACTTGGTGCGCTTGCGTTAACTAGTTTATTAACCAACGAAACAGCCGACAGCAATGCATCTAAAAATTGCAAATGGTCAGATGTCGCGCCTCAATTAAAAAAAATCAGCCAACAAAATGGTCGCAAGATAAATATTATGACCCGCATACACGAAGGGCCCGAGGTTCTTTATCGAACCGGACAAAATGTTGTCGGCACACCACACCACCGAAACACAGAAGGCATTCTTGATAGTTTTAAGGTTCTTGCCAGCACCAATTTGGGTGAGGCTTTTTCAATATTATCCAAACGCGGCATCGACTATCTGGCATTTTGCAAAGATACAATCGAAGAAAGGGTTTATCTAAACACCCCGGGTGAAACCCTGACCAGAATGATGGTTGATGGCAGGCAGCCCAAATGGCTAGAAGCCGTTACCCTGCCGGGTGATGCAGGTGACAGGTTTTATCTGTTTAGATTTAACGAGGAAAACCGCTAAGTAAGGGAATATTAGTTTTTACGTATATTCCATGATAATTTTTACGGCCTTTCCGGCCGCCATCATGGCAAAAACTGCGGCAAAGGAGGCTACCCATGGGTCGCCATAGGGAATTGCGCTAAAAAGCTGGCTCCACATAGCCCAAACTGATCCATAAATTGCCATTTAACCGTCCATCCTTAGTCTCTGCATCTTGGGTTACATAAATAGCACCAATGCGAGCCCAGCGAAGTGACCCATATCACAGAAAACATACTATTATAGGATGGATTTATTGTTTAAATTCAGTCTATTACAATGCCTCGAGCTTTATTTAACAATTCTTCCAAGGTCATATCCACCTCAATAACTCCCTCAAGGGCGGCATCAATTTCATCGCTTTCCATGATCCAGCCTTCGCTATCAAAGCGAATTACCTTAGTTTCACAAAAAGACCTGTAATTGCCTAGTGCCAGCTTATCATTATCGAAGTGATTTGCGAGCATGGCCAAAGCAAGCTGATAAGGCCCAGAGCCCACATAGCCCCACTCAAAGCCATCAGAAGACAGGCCCCTGATATCTGTTCTAGGGTCGAGAAAAACCCCATCAACAGTGACACTTATCACTTTTCCATCGCGCTTACCGGTGTAGATTGACATCACTAACTCTTTCAAGGAAGGGTATATAAAGACCTTGTGTGGCACTTAAATCATAGCATGGACAATGCTTCCGGGGCATGATTTAGGGGTTATATGAATTAAACTGGCGGTATTTAAGAAAATTTTTGCCAAAAATGCTGCCTTATGTGCTAAAAAGTTGCTGTTATGCCCTGAAAGGAAAGGGATTTTTCTATTCAGGGAGATGATTATCATATAGCTCAGAATATTTAGGCATTTAAGGATAGATCTGCTGTCCGGGAATAATCGGTCAGAAAAATCAATTAAACGGCGAGCCAACGGTTTTAGAGCTAAGGAGTTTTAGAGCTAATAGTTTTAAATGGTGCGCTTAAAATAAACTAATTCCGGTGAATAAATAATCCGGATAATAAATCAAGGTTCGGACAACACACATGAGAGCCATTGTAATAGGATTAATTGTTGCTGCAGTATTTCTTGCCGGCGGTACCGCATACCTACTGAGCAACTATCTCAGCACACAAGAAGCAAGCATCGCCGCGCAAGCGCCGAAGGAGACTGGAATCAAGGTTATGGTTGCCAATATCGACCTTCCTCCTGGAACATTAATTAATGCAAGTAACGTTAGCTGGCAGGGTTGGCCCGAAGACAGCTTAAACGATGACTTTATAACCGAACAATCCAGCGAAGATCCTGTTGGTGATCTTGAAAAAGAAAAAAATGTTGTTCGCGGCACATTCTTCAAGGGCGATCCGATTATCAGACGCAAATTGTATTCACCAAAAAATGGTGGCTTCATGCCAGGGGCAATAAAACCTGGAATGCGTGCAGTAATAATAGCCGTTAACAAACAAACCGCTTCTGGTGGGTTTATCCTTCCCGGTGATAGGGTCGATGTTTTGTTGGGACACACGCTTCTCAAGCAGGCATTGACAAACAAAAGCCCTGATGCCGATCTTCCGTTAATGAACAGAGTAACCGAAGTAATAATGAACGATATTTTGGTTATTGCCGTTAACGGCAATGTGGGTCCAGCTCCATCTGGCACCCCCGCCCCTGCAGTGCTGGAAGTTCTTCTTGAAGTTACCCCTAAACAAGCAGAAAAAATAATTACTGCACGAAAAATGGGTGATCTGTCTATTTTGTTACGTCCGCTTGAAAGTGTGGACAGTTATCCTAAAGGGCAAGGCCCAGGATACACCACCGACATAGAAGTAAGCCCAACCCTTTCTTCGCTTGATGCTGTGCTTGATGGCAGGCGCACCGCAACAACAACTAAAACTAAAGACATCTCAACAAGCGTGGTAAAACCTGTTCAATCTCAACCGGCTAGACAGCCATCTGCTAAAATAAAGGTCTTCAAATAGCCAACAAACAAAAACTAATTGGCAAAAACTAATTGGCAAAAAATGACTGGCGACCAAGGAAATTGATTATTATGAAACTAAATATTGTTAAACTTTTTTCAGCAGTTGCGACGGTAGCGGTATTGACCGCCAACTTATCGCTTGCGCAGGAAGTTCCCAGCAGATCGGCAGCGACTACAAAATCAAATGTAAAAGCCGCACCGCAGGCTGCATGGAAATCTGGCGATCAACCGATAACGTTGCAGGCAAACCTGAACAAAAGCACCCCGGTCAATGTTCCCAGCTTTATTAATGAAGTTCACTTCGGCCAACCCGGCGTTGCAGAACTGATACGTCTTCCTAAACGCAACACGGTTACCGGAAACAACGCCTACATCATTGGTCGAGCCATTGGTTCTACCTTCATGTTCATTACCAACTCTCGTGGCAACGTTGTATTTGAAGCAAATATTGAGGTTGGCATGGACGGCAACAGCATAAAATCAGCGTTACGCGACATGATGCCCGATGAAAATATAGATGTTGTTGTTCACCGCAATAAAGTTTTCCTTAAAGGGTACGTTCGCTCTGCCGTAGCATCAGCCAAGGCTGTGGATATTGCCAACGGTTTTGTTGCTAACCCCGACGATATAACAAATTCTATCGAAATATTAGGCAGCCAGCAGGTTATAATGCAGGTTCGCATTGCGGAAATAAAACGCACAGCCCTTAAACAGCTGGGGGTTAATGTTGGTATTGATGCACTGGGTGCCGCAGGAAGCCGTGGCATAAGCTTTGCCACATCTGGGACTGGGGCAAGCTTTCTTTCCAACGCAAGTTTTCTTACCGGTGGTTTAATAAACACTGGCATGGCGGCTCTGGGCCCAGTTACATTCGATATTTTGGAAAAACAAGGCATGGCCAAAACTTTGGCCGAACCAACGCTAACCGCGCAATCGGGTGAAGCCGCCTCGTTCTTGGCCGGTGGTTCGATCCCGGTACCGTCGCTAGATTCCAACGGCAATGTTGCAACCTCAATGATACCTTATGGTATTGGGCTTGATTTTACCCCAACCGTACTGGACAAAGGCCGCATCCATCTTGTTGTCAGAACCACGGTAAGCGATATTGATCCGGCAGTTACCGTTAATGGCGTTCCCGGTCTAACGGAAAAGACAACCTCCACCACAGTTGATCTGCCCAGCGGCGGAACCCTTTACATGGCCGGGCTAATACAAAATGACGTATCCAACAATGTATATGGCGTTCCCGGCCTTAAAGACCTTCCTGTACTAGGTGCGCTATTTAGAAGCGAGGCATTCCAAAGCGAAGAAACCGAACTGGTAATAACCATGACGGCCTATCTTGCTAAATCAGTTGGCAATGCAAACAGGCTGGCACTACCAACCGATGGTTTTGCCCCCGCCTCTGACATTGATTTTTATCTTCTTGGTCGTTTGCATAAAACCTATACCAAGCGTGAGTTACCGCCCTATGCCACCCCACTGGCTGGCCCCTACGGCTATATTATGGAGTAAGCGACAATGACATTAAAAAATAAATCATTCATCTCGTCTGTTCGCTTTCTTGCTGTTATTGCTGCAGTTGCCGCATCAGTTTCAGGCTGTGCAGAAACTAGCATTTCAGATACAGGCAATTTCAACGAAGCGCACCCCATTCAGGTAACGCGTGAGCAGATAAGCATTACAATATCGCTGCCTGAAAGTGGTACCCAGCTAAACAGCGACGATGCACGTCGCTTCAAAAGCTTCTTGCGTGATTATGTCGGGCGTGGTCGCACACAGGTAACGGTTGAAACAGTTACCCCGATTGAGGCAAGCGCGGTTCTAACCGCAAATGGATTTACTGCAGGTGAACTTAATTTCATTTCAGACGCAGCAATTCCTGCGCCAAATGCTATTTTAAGCTTCACCGCAAATGCTGCCATTGTTCCCGAATGCGGCAATTGGTCGAACAACGATGCGTTCAACCCATCCAACCTGCCATATGATAATTTTGGCTGTGCTAACAGGCGCAATATGGGACTTACGGTTTCAGATCCTGGCGACCTAATTCAGTCACAACCAATAAGCGGTGGAAGCGCGCCTAAAAGCGACGCCGCCATAGACGCATACCGTGCGCCTGCAGGTGCTGCAACCACTACTACGGCTCAATGAGGCAGAAAATGTATTTTGAATTTAACAACATAACATCTAAAGGGAGGTTCGCTTGATCCTCAGGATTAATATTGGTGCCTTCGTTCTTTCACCAGAACTTGGAAGCTTAGTTGAATCTCTCAAGGGAGATCGTTTGTTCCTACGCTCGACCATAGCGGTTCATGATGGGGGGGCCAAAGGTGCTGTTGAGCATCTTAGTTCCAACTCAACTCCGGAATTGCTTATTATCGAGACCACAGCCAAGGGCGATAGCTTATTCGATGAACTAAGTGGGCTGGCAGATGTTTGCGCACCCGGAACGCGGGTAATACTTGTCGGTGCGGAAAACGATGTAAATCTGTTTAAAACCCTTATTGATCAGGGCATCAGCCAGTACTTTGTTGGCGTCCCGGATGAAGAAGATCTCAAGGCGGCGGTTATGGCTGCATTTGTCGATAAACAACAATCGGATAAAAGCCGGGTAGTCGCAGTTGCCGGTATTCGTGGTGGTGTTGGCAGTAGTGTAATTGCACACAACGTCGCGGTTGAGCTTGCAAATATATCCAAAGATGACGTTATTATTGTTGATTTGGATATACACTATGGCACGGCGGCGCTTAATTTTAACATTCAACCACAAAGCACAATTGTTGATGCGCTTGCGCAATCAGGCAGCATTGACGAGGTTCTGCTGACACGCTTTTTGGAAAAATGTACGGAAAATGTTTCGGTGCTTTCTTCCCCCGGGTCACTTGGAACCGGTGTGGAAATATCAATGGCAAATCTGGAACCGGTTCTTGGTTTGGTAAAGCAAATGGCATCATACGTGGTGCTTGATCTTCCGCATATATGGAATAACTGGGTACAGGACGTATTGGTTGATGCTGATGAAACCATACTTGTCGGCACGCCTGATCTTTACAATCTTCGCGATGGTAAAAACATTGTTGAATTTTTATCTCCACATCGTGGCGTGGATGCGCCGATTAATCTTGTGCTTAACCGCACAGGACAAATCAAAAAAGGTGAAATCAAAAACAAGGAATTCCGTGATGTTCTGGCAATAGCCCCATCCATATCTATTCCTTATGATCCTGATGCGTTCTCCGCCGCCATGAACAATGGCGAACCATTAAGGTCGCGCTCCAAGGCGACTTCTGCAATATCTGAGCTTGCTAAATTGGTTAGCGGTAAATCCAAAGAAGACGCAAGCAAAGGAATAGGTACAGCAAAAGAAAAAGGTGGGCTTTTTAGCTCACTATTTAAGAAAAAATAATTAACAGCCAATATAATTTATTGGCTAAGGGAAATATTTAAGGATGTTTGGTAAACGCGGTACACCTCAATCTGGCGGTGCAGCATCGAAAGGTTTCGGTGCTGGCGGTAGTGGTGCTACGCCAAAACCAGCTCCAGCCCCTAAAGAAGAACCAAGGCAATCAACGTCAGCAAAAGACAAAAAAGAGCCGGCTGCAAAACCTGCGTCCAAACCAGCCGCCCCAACACCTGGTGCTGAACCACAAAGCTCTAAAAAAGACATAAGCGCAGAAGGCAAAGAAAAGCTGGATACAATCAAGGTCAATGTATTTAACGACCTTATGGAGGCGGTTGATCTTTCTGAACTTAGCGCACTAACGCCCGAGCAAGTTCGCGAAGAAATCAACGACATGGTCAGTGAAATCATTTCCATGCGTGGCCTTGTCCTTAGTATGCCAGAACAGCAGTTGGTAATAGATGATATTTGCAACGATGTTCTTGGCCTTGGCCCCATAGAACCCCTGCTGGCACGCGACGATATTGCTGACTTGATGGTCAACGGGCCTGATGTTGTTTACATCGAAGTTGACGGAAAAATGGAGCAAACATCCATCAAGTTCCGCGATCAGGCACAATTAATGAACATATGCCAACGCATCGTGTCTGCCGTGGGTAGGCGCGTTGATGAAGCAAGCCCCATTTGCGATGCCCGTTTAGCTGATGGTTCGCGTGTTAACGTTATTGCGCCACCGCTGGCAATTGACGGAACCGCACTTACCATTCGTAAATTTAAAAAAGATAAGCTAACGCTAGAAAACCTTCAGCAGTTTGGCTCTATTACCCCTGAGCTTAAAACCGTAATGGAGGTTGTTTCAGAAATTAGGCTGAACACGCTAATTTCAGGCGGTACCGGTTCCGGCAAAACAACTCTGCTTAACTGCATGACCGGCCACATTGACCCATCAGAACGTATTATTACATGCGAAGATTCGGCCGAACTGCAACTGCAGCAACCGCATGTGGTACGCCTTGAAACCCGCCCACCAAACCTTGAGGGCAAGGGTGAGGTATCCATGCGCGAGTTGGTAAAAAACTGCCTGCGTATGCGCCCTGAACGCATCATCGTTGGTGAGGTTCGTGGCCCCGAAGCGTTTGATTTATTGCAAGCCATGAACACTGGTCACGATGGTTCAATGGGAACCATTCACGCAAACAACCCACGCGAAGCAATTAGCCGTGTTGAAAACATGATTATGATGGGCGGTTATAACCTGCCATCCCGTGCCATGCGCGAACAAATATCTGGTGCGGTTAATATTATTATTCAGGCTTCTCGTCTTCGTGATGGTTCGCGTAAAATTACCCACCTGACAGAGGTTGTCGGCATGGAGGGCGATATCATAACCCTGCAAGATCTTTGTGTTTATGAAATTGAAGGCGAAGATTCAAACGGTAAAATTACCGGCAGACATAAATTTTCTGGTTTGCGCCCAACGTTCTGGGAAAAGGCTAAATATTATGGCCTTGAGCGCAAACTGGCAGAAGCCCTCCAACAAAACGTTTAATTAAAATAACAGGACTTAGCTAAGTCATGGATCAAACAGTTATAATGTTATCTATTATTATTGTGCTCGGCTTTATATTTATGGCCGCATTGGGATCTGTTGTTTTTATTGTAATGAAGCCACGCATTAAAATGAAAAAACGTATTGACGCCATTGGCAGTCTTTCCAGTGGCGGTGGTGTTAATGCCAAAGCAGAATCGCGCAGACAAAAACGAATTCAAGATAAAGTAAAAAATGTAGGCGATGCCAAGAAAAAAGAAGGTTTAGGTGATAGAATTTCCTATGCCCTGCTGCGGGCTGGTGTACAGATGGAAGTAAGCGTGTTTGTTATTATTTGCGTAGTTGTCGGTGTTGTTGCGACTATCTTTTTCCTGATTTCAGGAATAGCAAACCCGTTAGTTGCTCCAGCCATAGGTATCGCAATGGGTATTGGGCTGCCTAAATTATTTCTTGGCATTTTGGCCAGTCGCAGACAAAAAGATTTTACCAAACACTTTGCCGAAGCCATCGATGTTATCGTCCGCGGCATACGTTCTGGCTTACCGGTTGGTGAAACGTTAGCAATTATTTCACGCGAATTTACAGGCCCCCTTGGTGAAGAGTTCACCATGATTGTAGAAGGCCAACGCTTAGGCATGACCATCGACGAAATTCTTGAGCGTGCATTGAAAAGAATCCCTATTCCTGAATTTAAATTTTTTGCCATTGTGCTGCAAATCCAACGTCAAACAGGTGGCAACCTTGCCGATACCCTAGAAAACCTTTCCGATGTATTGCGCGACCGCAAGAAACTAAAGGATAAAATTCAAGCGCTTAGTTCAGAGGCAAAATCATCTGCCATGATTATTGCCAGCCTGCCCTTTGCGGTGCTGCTAATGTTATCGGTAGTTAACCCGGCCTATGTGGGAATTTTGTTTAACGAAGGCATCCATCTTATTTGGATTGGCCTTGGCATGATGGCAATGGGAATTGCCGTAATGTGGAAAATGATCAACTTCGAGGTGTAAAATAGTGTTTGGAATACCCGTCCCTACCCTAATCGTTATCATGGCATCTGCTGGTGCCTTAATAACAGTTGCCGCCATTGCCCTTCCGTTTCTAAGTCGAATGGGGCAGGCAAGCAGGCACAAAATGGTGACCCGCACCCGTGAGCAATTATCACATCAGCAACTTGATGGACTTCAGTCCAAAGGCTCGACAATACGTCAGCGTAAATCGCAAGGCCGGGTTGAATTGATGAAAAAAATTCTGGCCGCACTTAAGCTTGACGAAGCGCTTTCGTCAAAAAATCTAAAAGCTTCGCTGGCTCAGGCCGGTTACAGAAGCCAAAACGCATTGGTTATCTATATTTTTGCAAGGGTTGCCCTTGGCTTGGGCCTTCCAGCATTAACCGCGTTTATCATTTTTGTGGCATGGAAAGAATTTCCACATCCAATGTCCACCAAGGCGCTTATTGTTGCCGGGTCTTTTGCTATTGGTTACTACCTGCCATCAACAATCATCAAAAATGGCGCACAAAAACGCCAGAAAGACCTCAATAGCGGCTTTGCCGATGCGCTCGACCTTATGGTTATTTGCGTAGAAGGTGGCCTTTCGGTTGAAGGTGCGTTTGATCGCGTTACCGATGAAATCGGAGATAAATCACCAACGCTGGCTCAGGAATTTGGCATAACCTCTGCCGAGCTTGCCTATCTGGGTGACCGGCACAAAGCCTATTCGAACTTTGCCGATCGCACCGGCCTGCCTGCGGTTAAATCTCTGGCAACCACGCTGGTACAGTCGGAAAAATATGGTACGCCCGTTGGGCAGGCCCTAAAGGTTCTTTCGTTGGAGCGTAGGCAAGACCGCATGGCGGCGGCCGAAAAAAAAGGTGCGTCCCTACCGGCCCTACTTACCGTGCCGATGATTTTGTTCTTCTTGCCGCCATTGTTTTTGGTTGTTATTGGCCCGGCTGCCATACAGATTGGCAACTAGGCAGATTGGTAACTAGGCAGGCCGGGAATTAAATTACAATAATATCCACAATATCGAGCCAGCCATCAGGCAGCAACGCCATTCGTGGGATAGTCACCATTGCACCCGCAACAATGGCCAACCCATAAGGCAGCGCCTTGTCTTTTTCAAACAATCCACGGGCGGAATTAACCAGCCAGTCGGGCCACAAACCAAGCCCCTTTCTTAGCAGCACGGCAATAATGGCAACAGCACCGCCCAGCAACAGCACCGCAACCGAATAATAACCAACAAGCGGCCAACCCATCCACAAGGCTATTGCCGCGTATAGCTTGGCATCGCCGCCACCAAACAGGCGTAGAAAAAACAGCACAAACCCAACTACAAGCGCACCAACCCCAACCCCAAGACTAATTGCAATATCAACCAATGGCATTCCTGCCGCAAATCCGGCAATAAGAAAATTTACCAATAAAGCCAACGATATCCAGTTAGGTATGCGCAGCACTTTGGCATCGCTACGCGCGGCGATGAGGATAAGAACAATGAATGCAATAAATGAAATGTTGTGAATAATGGCCATTTTATATTCTAATCACATCTACCAATTGGGGCGTAATTAAATTAAACAAAAAAAACAGCCGTCCCGTTAGGAACGACTGTTTTTCAATTACTACCCATAAATAATGGGGTCACCGAATAGCATTAAGCTAATTAAAGCGCTGTGCTGATTTCAGTAAATTTGTTACTAAGATCGTTGCCCACAAGGCTGAGGGCGGTGATCAGAACAACGGCAATAAGTGCTGCAATGAGACCATATTCAATTGCGGTAGCACCAGACTCGTCATTCTTGAAACGGGTTAAATGGCTATAAAATTTTGTCATTTTGAAACTCCTAATTATAACTCAAGGCCAGATTATAGTTAAACCGAACGCCCTTTAAATGGTTAGACAGATTGGCCTAACTATGTATTCAAGTCAAGGTATAGTATAAAATTAACCTTATATTACAACAGATTAAAAACTATAGCCTTGCCTGAACGGTGTCCGATCAGTTTACTTTCCCGTAATTCAGCACCATCAAGGAACCAGAAGTTCGGGTATAAAAAAATCTAGGTTAAAGACCGTGCATTAAATAAACGGACTTTAGTTTCCAGATATTTTCATTATCACGAATCTAACAGAATTAAAATACTGCAAGTATGACCCCCATCACAGGCTGGCATCACAGGCTGGCATCACAGGTTCAAAAGCATTTGTAGACGGTCATGGTCCTTTATTATCAACGACTTATGCTTACGGCCAACAATCCCTTCCCGCGCCAGATGTCCAATTGCCATGGCCACATCTTCGCGTGATGTGCCTGACCAACTGGCAATTTCTTCGTGTTTGGGAAGATAGTGGATAAGCCAAGAACCATCTCCTTGCGGGTTTGGCTCGGACATACGGATAAGCTCGTAATAGACCCTTTGGTGCGGGGTCATGGTGCTGAGCGCCGTTATGCGGGTATTTAGGGTACGGATAAGGGCAGCAAAACGCTTTAGAAGCATTACAGCAATGCCCGGGACATCCATAAGTAACCGGCGGAAATCAGTGCTGCTGATGGTGGCCATAACGGTGTCTTCCAACGCCGTAACCCGGGCCGAACGCTTGGATTTATCCATTGCCGAAAGCTCGCCAAAGCTGGCACCGGGGCCAAGTTCGGCCAAGGCAATTTCCTGATCATCGGCCAGAAAATCCATGACCTTGACCTTGCCGCTTATGATTAAATATACGTCCGTAGACTCGTCGTCACGGTCCACGATTATCTGGTTTGCCTCAAAGCTCAGCCAGCGACATTTCTGTTCCATATCGGCCACTATTTCAGGCGGTGCCTCGGTAAGCAGCTCGACACCTTTCAGGCTACGGATGCCTCCGTTTCCTTTTTTTGGATCTTTTTTTGTCATTCTGGATTACTCATTCTGGCCGCCAATTTATCATGATTTGGTAGTGCCTTATGGATCAATTCTTTTATATTACATCATCTTGACAAAGGGTGAGGACACTTGCAATGGGCTAAATATTACCCATTTTCGCCCTCTGCCGATGCGCTATTTTGCACAAGATTCCACCGATTTGGCATAAGTGCCGATATGACACGGTGACGCTTTTTTTCAATATCAGAAAATTTAATGCCCATAGTTGCATCTTCGCCCCCAAGCCACACCATATCGCCATTTAATGATTTGTATTCGCCCAAGCGATCAAAAATCAATTGTACCGGATAGTCTGAAATTATGGATGATTTGTTTTCAATATCTTTCAGGCGTAACCTTACCCCGGTTTCAGAAACGTCTGAAATAACGCATGGATATGCCTTTCCGGACTGGCAAACGCGGCCGCCATAAACCGTTGTCAGGCGAACGGCACCGCGCCTGGCCTGACCTTCTTGTGGTTCTTTATCGGGCTCTTGCTTGGTGCTCATTGGCCAGCCCCCTCAAAACGACGGTAAAAACTGGTGTTTGTTTCAACCTCTTTTGGGTCAAGATCCATTGATGCGAGTGTTTTTGCCTTTTCCCTATCTCCATTTATTCCATACAAAAGAGCAAGGTTTTGCCTTATGTGTGGACTGGCCCTGTTTAGCGCGGCTGCTTTTTCAAGCGTGGAGATGGCTTCTTTTATGCGCCCGGCCTGCGCAAGGGACATGGCCATATTGTTCATCACAACCGGATTATTCGGGCTGACAGATAGCGCAGTGGAAAAACTTTTTTCTGCCATTTTATAATTTCCCAATGAATCGTATGCTATGCCAAGGGCTGAAAATGCTTGCCAATTATTGCCGTCAGAAATTATAACACTATTCAGCAATGGCAAGGCAGCGCCGAATTCTCCTAATGCAATTAGTGCCTTGGCATGCTCAAGCTTGATAGTGGTGTTATCGGGGTTGCTCTTTGATAATTCTGAAAAAACATCAGCGGCCTTGTTGGCACTCCCCGAATATCTAAGATTACGGCCAAGTAGCACAGCTGTTTCAATATCATCAGGCTTCAATCGCAACAAGCGTGCATAATACCCTGCTGCTGCATCAAAATTGTTCTGCTGTTCTGCCTCAACCGCGGCCTTTAGCATTGCGCTTTCAATTATATTTTCATCTTCTTTTGCTTTTGAGCTGCTTGCCCCGCCGCCAAAACCTGCACATCCAGCCAGAATAAAGCTCAGAACAAGAACCGGAGTCACCATTGTATAAATGCTGGTTATTGCTGATTTGGGACGACTTGGCATCATATTCACTTTTTCGCTTTGTTTCTCATTAATCATTTATAGTTCTGGGATAGTTCTGGCATTGCCAATTCTGGTATTGCCAATTCTGGTATTGATAGCACAAATGGCCCTTATTGTGGCCTATATAGTTGAGTTTAAAGCCAAAAGAGCGTCCAGTACAGTATTCTGGCGACCTCAACGTTACCTCAAATTAGGGGCTTTTTAGGCCCCATATGGCGATAAATGCCCTATTCCTATTCCCTGACCCCATACCCACAGGCTTTACCCCCCTAGGGACGGCCCCAAATCATCATGTAACCTAAGATAAATAGCCGCTTTTTTCCGTGATGGGCATCACTGTAAATAATGACAATATCCAAGATAATAAGCTACTTAAGGGATATCTTAAGGTGGATATTATTGCTTGAGGCTACTATGGAATGTAGTGCCAATATTTAGCATATTTAACAAAACTGGTAAGAATTATGCCTAACAAGAATAAGAAAAAAATAATTAGACGGTTCATTGGCAACGAGGGCGGTGCCGTTGCCGTTATGTTTGCATTAACGCTTCCTGTTATATTGGGATTTGTCGGTTTGGGCATTGATGCCGGAATGTGGTTCAAGGAACGACGCAACATGCAAACCGCAACAGATGCCGCAGCTGTTTCAGCCGCCCTTGAGCGTACATTTGGTGCAACCAATTCAGCCATGCTGATCGTGGCAAAGGCCGAAGCGACCAGACACGGGTTCATAGATGGCACCGATGTGATGGCCCTTAATTCACCTCCGCTTGCAGGCGCATTTGCCGGCGATACCGGGTATGTTGAAATAACAATCGTACACCCGCTTAACACGTTTCTTTCGCAAATAATTTCAAACATAGTTCCAGAATCAAACACCCGTGCCGTCGCCACCACGGTTGGTAAAAACGATGCCTGCATGATTTCGCTGGCACCAAGCGGAACCGGAATTAACGTGCAAAATGCTTCTGTATCCATGGATGGTTGCGGAGTTTTTGCAAATTCAGACGGTACAGAAAACCCCAACGAGTCAATCAAGGTAAGCGGTGATACCCTAACTGCTGATTGCATAATGTCGCATGGCGCAATTGATGGCACCGTCGGAACTGACATAATTGTTGATGCAGGGTGCGATGTGGTTGGAGAAGTACAAACAACAATGGATGACCCTTTTGAAAATCTTGCGGTTCCCAATATATCCGGATGCCAAGATGCAAACCTTGATTTAGCTGGCGGCACCCTTTCCAATTCTGGCGGCTCTGGCAACCTAACGGTAGCAACGGTTATCTGTGGCAATGTTTCTGTGAATAATAATCTTGTGGTGGAGCCTGGCATATATATTATTCACGGGGGAAATCTAACCATTAACGGCAACGCGAGCTTTACTGCGCCCGGGGTTACGCTAATTGTTAATGACGGCAAGGTTACAATAAACGGTGGCGCCACGGTTAACTGGTCGGCACCAACGGTTAGTAATTATAGCGGAGTAGCTAGCACTGGAAATGATAATTACATAGATAAAGATTATACTAATTATACCGGAATAGCCCTTTACCAGAGTGCTGCCGCTGGCAGCGGCAACACTCGCGATGTGGGTCTTAACGGTGGGGCGGCCGCAAGCATTTCAGGTGCGGTTTATGTTCCCAATAACGATATTTCATTTGGTGGTAATGGCGAGGTAACGCCCAGCGGTTGCTTGCAGCTTGTGGGGCAAACAGTTTCATTTGGCGGCGATGCGCAAATACAAAATGTGTGCAGTATGTATGGTGGCAATCCTGTAAACTATGGAGTATCCCCCGGCCTTGTTGAATAAACCAACCATATTAAAAATAGCACCTTTGGTGCGAAAATTTTCCCGCGCCGAAGATGGCGTAAGTGCTGTTGAAATGGCGCTGGTTGCGCCAGTGTTAATGATAATTTTTATGGGCCTTATAGATTATGGCATTGCCGTATTTAGCAAAATGGAACTGACCAGTTCTGTTCGTTCTGGCGCACAGTATGCATTAGTTAAATCAGAAATTAAATCGGCGGGCGCAGCGGCAATAGCGGCAAGTGCGGCAAATATGGCAGCAATACAAACAACGATTATTGACTCATCAAATCTCAATCCCGCCAAGCTTGTTGTTCCTTTGCCTTATAAAACGTGTGAATGCAGCAACGGTGATTTAGACGCCACCTGCACTATAACCTGCCCATCAGGAACATTGCGCCATTATGTTGTTATTTCAGCCACCTATACTTATGTTCCATATTTTCTGCCCAATGACATAGTATTGACCAACGGAAGCACAATCAGGGTTCAATAAGAAAATGATGTTTAAGATTAATTCCATCATAAACAAGGCGCGCACATGCGCCATAAATGACCGTGGTGCTGCGGCAGTTGAATTCGCCCTTATTTTTCCAGTTTTTATTATGTTTGTATTGGGCATCATTGATTTTGGGCGCATCTATTGGATTAAAAGCTCCATGCAATTTGTTGTTGAGCAATCAACCCGTCACGCCATGGTCAACACATCCATCACAGAAGCTGCCCTCGAAACATATGCCTATGCCCAACAAACTGGTGTATCTGCCAGTGGTGCGGTGTTTGATGCAGATATTGATGACAGTGGTGCAATAAATTATATGACAATTACAGGAACATATAGTTTTACTTTTCTAACCCCATTGGTGGGAACCACGCTTACCCTAGATGCCAAATCGGTAACGCCCATAAGCGAAGATTGATAGCTACTGCCCATCAATCCAACTCATTAATCCAACTAAGGCCCGCAAGCGTATCTGTCTTGGGTTTATATTCGCAACCAACCCAGCCATCAAAATCCATTTGTTTTATTAATTTAAATATTGGCGAGTAATCGACATTGCCACTATTGGGCTCGCCCCGGTCTGGGCATCCGGCGACCTGAAAATGATGGATGATTGGCATATAGCGCCACACCGCACCCATCAAATCCACGTTCTGCATCGCGCCATGATAAAGATCAAACTGCATGAATACATTATTCATGCCGTCGCTTTCTATTATTTCTGCTGCATCTTCGGGCAGGTTAATAAGGTAGCCCGGCATATCAATGGGGTTTATCGGCTCTATCAATGCTTCGACCCCGTGAAGGCTAAAATGTGACGCCGCAGTTTTAATGTTCTGTAAAAATGTATTTGAATAAAGCTCACGGCGTGCGCCTTTCGGAGTTACACCGGCCAGAACGTGAATTCGCGGGCAACCCAAAGCGCGAGCATATTGGGCCGCCTGTTCAATCCCTTCGTTGAATTCACCTTCGCGCCCGGCAAGGCAGGCAATGCCGCGTTCGCCGCCAGCCCAATTGCCCGGCGGCGCATTAAAAAGCACCACCTTTACCCCGGCATCATCTGCCAGTTGACGAATGGTTTCGGGCTTATGCTCGTAGGGAAACAGAAATTCAACCGCCGCAAACCCGGCCTGAGCAGCCGCCGCAAAGCGATCCTCAAACGGGTGCTCGGTAAAAAGAAACGAAAGATTGGCGGCAAAACGTGTCATACTATGATTTGAAGCTGAAATTTGAACATAATTCAAGTGTGGAAACCTATTAAAAGCGCATTCACCCGGTTGCGCCAGCCCTTGCTAAGGAATAAGTTGGCCTAGAACCCGACCCTAAACTTTAAAATAAAAGAAATAAACAGATGAAATCTGATCTGATTCAAAAATACGACATGCGGGTGCCGCGCTATACCAGCTATCCCACATCACCTCAGTTTGACGAGCAGGTTGATGGTGCGGTTTACAAACGCTGGTTGGGCGAGCTAAACCCAAAAACCGAGCTATCGCTATATTTTCATATTCCGTTTTGCGCTGAAATGTGTTCGTTCTGCGGTTGCTATACCAAAATTGTAAAACGCTACGATCCGGTTGCCGAATACATGAATGCCCTGTTGGCGGAAATAGACCTTGTTGCCGATGCTTTACCATCAAACATGGGTGAACGCATGACCGCCAAACATCTGCATTGGGGTGGCGGTTCACCAACCATGTTAAAAGGCGAAGACTGGATGGCGATAATGGACAAACTCCGTTCGCGCTTTGACGTGGCCGACAACGCAGAAATTGCGGTCGAGCTTGACCCCCGCACCGCCAGCGAAGAATACATTGCGCAGTTGGAAAAGGCTGGCGTTAACCGGGCATCAATCGGTGTGCAGTCATACCGGGCAAAGGTGCAAGAAGCCATAAACCGCATCCAGCCATATGAAATAACCGCCAAGGTAATCGAATGGCTGCGCGCCCATTCCATCAACCACATTAATATGGATTTGATGTATGGCCTGCCCCACCAAACCGTGGACGAAATGGAAGACATGGTGGACAAAACGGTTGAATTACAACCCAACCGCATCGCATTGTTTGGCTACGCCCATGTTCCGTGGATGAAATCACATCAAAAACTTATAAACGAAGATGACCTGCCGGGTACGCAAGAAAGATGGGATCAATTCACCGTTGCTGGTAACAGATTGGTTGAAAAAGGTTACGTTAAAATTGGCTTCGATCATTTTGCCCATCCTGATGACAGCATGGCGCATGCAATTGAATCCAGCGAGTTACACAGAAACTTCCAAGGCTACACAACCGATACCGCACCGGCCATGTTGGCATTTGGTGCATCGGCCATTGGCTACCTGCCCCAAGGTTACGTGCAAAACCAGTTGCCGTTAAAAGCATATAGCCAATCTGTTTATTCGGGCGTATTGCCAACCGCCAAAGGCATACCAATTAATGATGATGATAAAACCAGACGTGAAGTTATCGAGCGCATAATGTGCGACCTTGAGGTTGATCTGTCAGCAGTTGCGAAGGAATTTGGCGGCAACGTCGAAGGCCTGGAAAAAGATCTGGAAAAACTAACCCCGCTTATTGAAGACGGCATCTGCGCCATTGATGGCGATAAATTAAAAGTGCTCGAAGATGGCCGCCCGTTTATTCGCCTGGTTGCAAGCGCGTTTGATGCTTATCTTAAAACCAGCGAAGGCAGGCATTCAAAGGCGGTTTAATCTAGGTCCCTAATCCAAGTTTAGGCGCTTTCTAATTTCAGCGGCAATATTAAATGATGCGTTAAGCGGTTTATGCGACCAGCTTTCCAGCTTTTCGGTGCCTTCTAACCGGCGGGCATAGCCGCTGGCATAAAGGTCTTTGTGCAAAAGCCCGTGCTTATGCGAAGTTAGTTTTTTTGGTGAAAATATATAAAGCGGTTTTTCCGTTCCGGCGGCCTCAGAACACATTGAAACGCTATCGCCGGTTACGATTACATAATCGGCCATTGCCAGATAGGCCATGTATGGGTTGTCGCCCTTTTTCCCATTAGCGTCACCCCATTTAAAAACAAATGACGGAACGTCACCGATAACGTCCGTTAGTGCGCTTGCGGCATCAATGCTTGTGCGCCTTGATGTTGTAACCAACAACGACCCTCCTGCCTCAGCGGCCAGCTTTGCCGCATGGCTGCCCAGCTCCGCCGCCATTTGGGGGGTGAATTTTTTGCGCTTGGTATCGCCACCAACAATAAGCGCAACCAGCGGTTTTGCCATATCATCAAACCGCCCTTTCCATTCAATTCTTGCCGCCTCTAACGATTGCGGGGTTACATTGTGCGGTGCGCCAGTAATTTCAAATCGGTTGGGCGCTGCGTCCATGGTGTCGTGACGGGGAACGCATATAAGATCGAAATCGTCTTCGCCAAACGAACCCGGATACATAATTTGAATTAACGATGTTTTGCCATTATTTAATTCTTTTATTTTGCGCGCAACCGGTGCGGTGCGCCTGCCTGCGGCAATTACAATATCTGGCCAAGGTGCGGAAAGATTTACGCGTGATTTTTGCGCCACCGCGCTAAAAGATGTCATCAACATATAATTAGGAAGTGCCGCGGCGGCAGTATATTCAATTTCTTTTATTTCAAATGGAAACCCAAGCGCACGGCCCACACCCAACACCTGCGACCTGTTTCCGGCGCGATCATCGATAAGAAGCCAGACGCTTTTATTGCTCATTACACTTTTCCCAATGATACTTTCTAATGATTCTGGCCAATGATTCTGGCTAGAATCGGATAAACCTCAGATACTTAGAACCCTACTGTTTAGTGTCTAACATCACATATGATTAGCTGAATAAATGCCATAATTACAGGCATCATAAAAGTATTGTTGACCAAAGCCTATAAATTGCCGATTTTTAGGGTAGTATCAGGGCAGAAAATCATATGAAGTGGATTTATTAAAATGGTCTATACAGCAGATGATATGGCAAAGTTTTCAGTCGGGCAGGTAATTCACAATACCCTGCTTGATTATCGTGGTGTCATAATTGATGTCGACCCGCTGTTTCGTGGCACCCATGGGTCATCATCAATTGCCAACCCTACGCCTTCCCGTGGAACCACTTCGGGCGACAATGGGCCGTGGTATCATGTTTTAGTTGATGGAACATCCGACTGGGCATATGTGGCCGAACGCAACCTTGAGCTAGACGTCGAGGGTGGCCCCATTGACCACCCAGATGTTATTGATTATTTCGACAAAATAACTGAAAGCGGATACAGCCCGCACCGCAACATTATCAATTGAACTTTTCCGTTAACTTAAATTCAATTCCAAGGAACGCCATTTTATGAGCGCTAATAATACAAAGTCGTCCACCACCCCAGCCACCACCCCAACGGGTCTGGAAGCAGCAAAAATGCTTCTCGATATAAAAGCCGTAAACTTTCGCCCCGAAGAGCCGTACATACTTACATCCGGCTGGGCCAGTCCGGTTTATATTGATTGTCGCTGGCTTATTTCGTTTCCGCAAGAACGGGCACGGATGATGGATTTGGCGGTTGAGATGCTAAAAGCCAATACCGATTTTGCAAAAATAGATGCGTTTGCCGGCGGCGAAACCGCGGGCATCCCCTATTCAGCTTGGATTTCGCAATTAACCCATAAGCCCATGCTTTATGTTCGTAAAAAACCCAAAGGATTTGGTCGCAACGCCCAAATCGAAGGCAACATGCCCGAAGGAAGCCATGTATTGCTGGTGGAAGACCTTGCCACCGACGGTGCCAGCAAAATCACCTTTATTGATGCTTTGCGAAAAGCGGGCGCAACCGTATCTGATGCTTTCGTTGTGTTTTTCTATGGTGCTTTTCCCGGTGCGCTAGATAACCTAAAAGAAAGCGGCGTCAACATGCACTATCTGGCAACATGGTGGGACGTTCTCGAGGTCGCAGAACGTGAAAAATCATTCTCGCCCGAAGCCATTGCCGGTGTGCGGGATTTCCTTGCCGATCCGCTTAAATGGTCGAAAGACCACGGCGGCAAATAGCCGACAGCGCAAAACGAGGCTTTTTCATCTTAGGTTTTGCCAACGCCGCACACTTAAAAAAATAGTATGCATAATTGTGACCAAAACGCCTTGATTGTGACCTGAATTGCGCCACATTAGAGGTTGATAATATATCTCATGAAAACAGCGGTAGTCACAATAGCAACCAAAGGAGAGTAAAATGAAAAAGCTCACAACATTTACAGCAATCGCACTAGTAGGCGCAGCCCTTTTGGCCGTTCCGGTTCTGGCCCACGGTACAGGCGGCATGAAAGACGGGGGAAATGGCCACATGGGCCACGGGATGATGAAGCAGCACGGCATGATGGAAAACCATGGCACAATGGAAAACCATGGCATGATGGGACACGGGCCAATGCACGAAGAATATTTAAAGATGACCCCGGCCGATAGAAAGGCCATGCACGAGGAAATGGGCAGCGTTATGAAAAAATGGATGCCCGAATTCGATATGGAAAAATTCCATAAAAGTAAAAATTGCGACTACAACACAGATAAGAAAAGCTAGCAAAGAAGCTAATATTACCCGCTCCCGGGCTGTGGTTTGGGGCGGGTAATTCACTATGCGCTCCATTCAGTTACAATTTATTAACCCCACGGTAATATCTTTTTAGTTATTAATTTTAAGGATATGAACGTGCCTAATAAAAATGACAGCCCGAATGGTAATGCGTCCTCAGAAAACAGGGGGCATTTCATTGTCGATATCAACACAGTGTTTCCGTTTCTAGGAAAACGTTATTTCCTTATTTTCTATTTTGGCCGCCACCTACATCCTCGCCAACAAGACCAGCTAGTAAATCAACGTACCATGGGTAACTGGGTGGTAGTTTTGTTGCTGGGCGCAATGTTGTTCGGGTTTATATATGCCTCGTTACAAATTATCGATTGGCGGCTGAATAAGGACACGGCCCAGCCCGGTGGCGCATCTACCCATGTTTTGCCGCCTCACATAAAAACAAAATCTATGGCAGGTTAGCTAAATAAGTTACTATGTTGGCAGCGTGCATAAACATAGTGACGAGGCCTTTTAATTGAACAGCAAAAAACCCAACTCACCACCTAATTCACCAACGCCTAACTCACCAACGCCTAACTCATATGGTGCCCGCGATATAGCGAGCCAGATACATCCGTACACAAACCTAACATCCCACCTTGAGAGTGGGCCGCTGGTCATTACCAGCGGTGACGGTGTTCGGGTTTTTGACGAAGACGGAAAAGGATACATCGAAGGCATGTCCGGCCTTTGGTGTACATCATTGGGGTGGAGTGAAAAACGCCTTGTTGATGCGGCAACCAAAAGCATGAACAAGCTTGCCTTTTATCATAACTTCACTGGCAAAGCGCCAAGCGTAACCATCGATTTAGCCGAAAGACTGTTAAAGCTGGCCCCTGCTCCGCTTAATAGCGGTGGCGCAAAAGTATTTTTTGCCAATTCAGGTTCCGAAGCCGTTGATACCGCAATTAAATTTATCTGGTACATAAACAATACGCGCGGGATACCTAAAAAAAAGAAAATAATATCGCGAATAAAAGCATATCACGGCGTAACCGTGGCGGCCGCATCCTTGACCGGGCTTCCTGTTTGTCAAAATGATTTCGATTTACCCATAGACGGAATTATTCATACCGACTGCCCGCATCATTATCGCTTTGCCCATGATGGCGAAAGCGAAGAAGATTTTTCAACCAGGCTAGCCAACAACCTTGAAGAGCTTATTTTAAAAGAAGGCCCGGAAACAATTGCCGCCATGTTTATGGAGCCGGTAATGGGTGCCGGCGGAGTTATTATTCCACCAAAAACATATTTTGAAAAAATACAGGGTGTATTAAAAAAATACGACATTCTTGTTGTTGCCGACGAGATAATATGCGGGTTCGGGCGCACCGGAAACATGTGGGGGTCTGAAACGTATTCAATTCGCCCCGATATAATCACCATGGCCAAGGCACTATCTTCCGCCTATGTCCCAATATCGGCATTGATAGTATCTGAAGATATTTTTAATGGCCTACTTGCGGGCAGCGAAAGAAACGGGCCGCTTGGACATGGTTTCACATATTCCGGCCACCCATTGGGGGCAGCGGTTGCAATGGAAACGCTAAATATTTACGAAGAACGCGACATTGTTTCAGAGGTAAAAGCAAAATCACCAATTTTTCAAGATGGGCTTCGGGCATTTGCATCGCATCCATTGGTCGGCGAAGTTCGCGGCGTTGGCATGGTCGGTGCGATAGAATTGGTAAAAAATAAAAGCACCAAAGAAGCTTTCGACCCCAAAAATGCTGTTGGTTTGCATCTGGTTGCTGAGGCACAGGCCGAGGGGGTCATCCTTCGGGCCATGGGCGACACCGTTGCCTTTTCCCCACCACTAATAATCAGCGAAGCAGAAATGGCCGAGATGTTTGCATATTTCGGGCGTGCGCTTGATAAAACCGCTAATTGGATAGCATCGGAAAAACTCAACTAATGGATAAAATGCCTATTTTTAGCCAATTTTATACCGTATATTCACATTCTTGCCCAAAAGCGTCAGATTCCTTTATTATGGAAGAAATTATTATAAAAAAACGCCATTAGTCAGCATCTCTTTAATTTAAGAGCCACAAGAAAATATGGCCAACACAAAGGTGCTAGACGTACCCCGGAGGAATTAATGGACTACAATAAGTTTTTTGCCGATAAGGTCGGTGAGCTAAAGTCTGAAGGAAGATACAGGGTTTTTGCCGACCTTGAACGCCAGGCGGGAAAATTCCCTCGTGCCAAAGCCCATATCAATGGCGACCTTCGCGATATTACAGTCTGGTGCTCAAACGATTACATGGGCATGGGTCAAAACCCCGATGCCATAAAAGCAATGGTTGATACGGCAACTAACTACGGTGTTGGCGCAGGTGGAACCAGAAATATTTCCGGCACCACGCATCAACATGTTCTTTTGGAAAAAGAAATTGCTGAGCTACATCAAACTGAAGCCTCTCTCGCATTCGGCTCTGGCTGGATAGCAAATCTAACCACCCTTTCAACCATCTGTTCATTGATTCCGAACTGTGTGGTTATTTCAGATTCTAAAAACCACAATTCAATGATCGAAGGTATCCGTCATTCGCGCGCGGAAAAACATATTTTCCGCCACAACGACGTTGAAGACCTGGAACGTATTCTAAAAAGCATTGATATAGATCGGCCTAAACTTATTGCCTTTGAATCCGTTTATTCAATGGACGGCGATATTTCGCCCATGAAAGAAATCTGTGATTTGGCCGATAAATACAAAGCAATGACATTTTTGGACGAAGTTCATGCGGTTGGCCTTTATGGCGAGCATGGTGCGGGCGTTGCCGAGCGTGACGGATTAATGGACCGCATAACCATAATTCAGGGAACAATGGCAAAGGCATTTGGTGTTGTTGGTGGATATATCGCCGGAACATCCGATATGTGCGATTTTGTTAGATCGTACGGAACCGGATTTATTTTTTCCACTTCAACCCCACCGGCGGTTGCTGCCGCGTGCCGTGCCAATATTAAATATCTAAAAGAACACAACGAGCTTCGCATCAAGCATCAGGAACGTGCCGCAACCCTAAAGAAAAAATTCTCCGATGCCGGGCTTCCGGTTATGGATTCTGAAAGCCATATTGTTCCTATTCTGGTTGGCGATCCTGTTTTGTGCAAACAAGCATCGGACGAACTAATGAACGTGCATAATATTTATGTTCAACCAATTAATTACCCAACTGTCGAGCGCGGCACCGAGCGTTTGCGCTTTACCCCAACGCCACTGCATGATGATGACCTTATGGATACGCTGGTCGCTGCATTAAAGGATGTTTGGGGAAAACTGGGACTTAAGGCAGCAGCCTGAGCAAAATATTCGTCATTTGGCTATAATAAACACATCCCGGATTCGTCATACGTACGTTGAGGTTAACCTGAATGTTTGCCGATAACACCCTAACACCCAAAGAAGCAGTCCGCCTTTGTGCCCTAGGCACTATTGAGCTTGCCACTGGGCCAATGCGTTATAGTGAACTGGCAAGTGAGATTAGGCATTTTATCAGCCGCATCACCGGGCCATCGCTGGACATTATGGGAACATCAATAGAATTGCTCAGGTATGAAGGGCTGGTTGAAGCAATTGATGGCAAGGGCATGGAAGATGATTCCCAATTGCTATTAACCGATGATGGGCGCAAAGAGTTCCGCAATTTAATGACGGCAAAGCTTCGGGCATCGGGCAGTGATGTGAACAAGCTAATAACAACG
>DAOWFB010000150.1 GCA_030638205.1 Thalassospiraceae bacterium | reverse complement strand
GGCCGAAACCAAACGCCGGCCATTGATGCTAAGCACCGCGTGGCCGTTCATTTCGGCGTATTCTAAACCGCCCGAATATGGTTTTAACAATTGTGCGTTTAGGCGCCCATCGCGAATATCTACGGGAGCCAACATCATTTGCGCCAAAAATTTATTTGGCCCGGTGCGCCGTTTTATGAGCGCAATTTTTTTCTTATCAAAGCGTTCGGGCCAGCAGGCCTTGCCCCGGCTATCAAGTAGCGGAATTTCAAGGCGTTTAAAGCCGGATAAAAAAGGTACCTCATCATCAATTTCAAAGTTTGGTTTTTTTGCATAAATAGTATTTACCGTGTGCGGCGTGCCAACATAAAGCTGCAAGCCGCCGGGAACCATTACGTATTCAATTTCAGATAATCTTTCACGCAGGTCTTCACGTTTGGTCGCACTATCGCACGTATTAGGTACTTCGACATCATCGCAAATAACCACATCGGCGCGGGAACCTGTTACGTTGGCCGATATTCCCTTGGCCAACATTGATGGGTCACGCAATTCCAGCGAACGGTTGACCGTAAATTGATCAGACGCCCATTGGTCGATGCGTTTGGGTTTTAGGCCATCGCATGATGGGTGGCGTTCAATAATGCGTTTTACGTTGCGCGTCATTTTACGCGCCAATGCAAGATCAGCCGCCAGCACCATAATGCGGATATTGGGGTTTATGGCCAACAGCCATGCACAAAAAAGCCCGACCAATGTTGATTTGCCGGAATTCCTAAACGCCATTAACAATAATTCACGATTGCCCTTGGCCCATGCGCTTTCCAGCCACTTGGTTATTTTCTTGTGATGGGTTGGTGTTTGAAGGCCTTGTTCCCTGTTCCAGTTTTCCACAAATTCATTAAACGACTGCTCTTGCGGCAGCCTTGGCAAAACCGGGTTTTCCATATGGAATACCTAAACCGGTTTCGGGTATTTAGATTTTATTGCCGTGCGAGTTACTTGCAATTGGTCAAATTCGGATGCGTCGCCTTCCAATGCCTTGGCCATGGCGTCAATCATGTCACCCATGGCTGGGTATTCAGCTTCGCGCAACTGCTTATAAGTCGGCGGGGCTGGTTCGGGTATTGGTTCGGGTATTGGGGTTGGCACATATTCCCAGTTGCCGGCACCGAGACGGTAAGCTTTTTCCACCTCCGGGTGGGCTATTGGCGCTGGCTGACCTTCGCTTGTTTTATGATCTTTCAAGGCCGCCGCAAAATCATCGACCGCCTGTTGAAAAATAATCGCGCTGCCGGAGAAATTTATTTCATGTATTTTTTTCATATTAAGCCGCCTTTATAAGTTTGCGAACAACCGCGCTTGGTTGCATATTATTGTGAGCACTATTGCTGCCCCTGCTAATTGAACTTTTGGCAACGGTAGTGCTTCCTGAAATATTTACGTTAAGCTGGTTTCCGCTTACATGTCCTGCATGGCTTGCTAATTCAGCCTCCATTAGCGTATGTGTTTCTGCGCCGCCCGATGCGCCAACCGTATTTGCGGGGCCGCTAATTTGTGTACCGCCCGCACCAATGGTTGTTTTGCGTCTAAGGTCTGGCAGGGTAAACGTGGTTGTGCCATCACCCGCACCCCAGGTTTCGCCAATGGCAACAAATAAATCGGCATAAGTTGTGCGCGATACATTTGCCCCGTCGCAATCTAAATAATCAGACGGCAAACCTGTACCAGCAAAATCAATAATGCTGCCCACCAGTGAGCCAGCAATGCCGGTTAAGCCTGAGCCATCACCATTTGGCGCTAAAACGTTGGTGCCGATAGCAAGGCCCAGCGTTGCCTGCGCGCTGGCGGCATCGACATCATCCAATAATGTCGCCATGTAGCTTGAAACTATTTCTCCGCCAACGGGTGGGGCGGCGGCAACCAATGCGCCCGCCCCATCAAAGGCCAGATATTTTCCGGGACGCTCAAGGCTGGGCGGTAATTCAAGCGAGGTTGCGCTATCGGTTGGGCTGAGCCTTAACGAGCGCGTGGTTTCATCCGCCACCTGTTGCAGGGCTGCTACTAAATAATCTAGCTCATCATTTAAAACCTGGGCACGAAGCTCGCCAGATTCTTGAAAATCGCTGGTCCGGCTTATATTTAACCAACGCCTAAGGGTTATGGCTTCATCAATTGCGGGGGCGGTATCAAAAATTATGTAACCGCCATCGCTTTCGGCAACTTCATAAACGCTAAAACCTGCGCCCTGAATAACATCGTCGATGTAAACTTCCAAATCGGTTTGGTTGAAAATAGGAAAAGGAAAATCAAACCGGGTTTGGACGCCATCGCCGTTAAATTGAATACGGGGGGATATATCCCCGATTTGTATATGTGTTGGCATAAAAATGGTTTCCTTAAATTAAATTTTGTTAATTACCCGTTCCAGCAAGTTACGGCTGGCACCCTTGGCTGAAATTGGTTTTTGCATTTTGTTATTAATTCGGCTTTCACTCATGGCGGAAAGCTCGCCCGCGTCTTTCGTTTCCTGCTTTTGACGTTTGAGCAGACCGGATAAAACCGAACCGGCAAGGCCGCTATTTGACGAAATTCCAGACCCGGCCAAACGTGCGCGTTCTGATGCCAGCAGGCTTTTGTATTTTTGCCGCCTGTCGGTGGCGTTAATTTGTTCACGTTTTCTTATTTCTTCTAGTTGCGCCTGAAGCGCACTGTTTTGTTTTCCATTATTGGGGTTATTTTTTTCAAACATCTGCCCGACCACAGCGGACAAAATCATAGGAATAATGCTTCCCATTAATTGGTTCTCCTTTTAAATTTTTGAATTTCAGTTTTAGTTGAGGCTTATTTCGGTGCTGACTGCCAACAGGGTAAATGGCAATGGAATATCTTGTTCTATTCGCCATAATGCTTTGACCGCACCGCCGTTCCAGCCAAATGCCCGCACTTTCTTATCGCCGCTAAACGGTGCCTGTGGCTGATCCAGCGCATCAATTCCAAAACGACGAAACGGAACATTTACAAGGCCGCGCCCAGTATCAAGCACCAAAGCAGGTGTTTCAGCCAAGCGAAATGTCATTGCTATGGGCCGGGTTCGCCCGGTTGCTGAGCTGGTATTATTTGACGCCAGCGCCGGTGGTAATGGCTCAATTATATGTGAATAGGCCAAGCCTGCCGCAAGCGAGTTGGCGGGGTTTACTAATTCAACCGTGCCTGCAGTTACCACCTGTTCGGAAACAACAACGCCGTCTGCAACTAATTTAACCGTGTCGCCTTCAAGGTGGTCGAGGCCATCCCATGTGGTTTTGGGGGTAACAGAAGTTTGTAAAATTGAGCAATCGGTAAATGATGCATCATCAAGACGTTCAACAAAATATGTGCCACCGCGTTCAACCAACAGATAAACGCCATCGCCAACAACCGCCAATGAGCGAAAGTTCCCTAAGGTTGTTTGCTTGGCCCATGCGGTTACTTTTTCAGCGCGGTAAAGGGTTAGCGCCGCTAATGAGCCGTCATCCATGACCAATAAAAGCCGCCTGCCCCGGTTATCAAAATCCATATCCCGCGGCCCGGCCATATGGTGACGGGCCAACATTGCAAGGTCGCCTGCCTGATAGGCCTGCTCAATATCGGTAAATAAAAATTCTCGTAAATCATTCAACGTACGCGAAACAAATAATGTCGCCCCATCCACATCCACCGGTTTAAGGCCGCGATCAGTTGGTGAGCCAATACGGGTTTGACGATTTACCTGAATATTGCCGGGCGTTAATGGCTCGCCCGTAACCATCCATTCGGCGCCGGATGTAAATACCTGTAAATGGCGCCCGGAAAATACTGCCCGCACCTGATTGGCTTGGTCTGAAAGCATAGTGAAATAAATTGCTTCATCGTCCAGCCCGGTGCCTGCATCAAAATTAAATTTAGCGCCAATCTTTGATAGCCATAATCGGTTGGACAAATCCCGCGAGCCGCCAATAACTAACCTGTCTTGATGAAAGCATGCCGATACCGGCCAACCTCGCACATCTGAAAACGCCTGCTCTTTCCAATTTGTGGTGGCTGATGTCCCGCCAAGGGTTTCAATTATATTTATGGTCGCACTGGTGGGGCTAATGACGGACGCAATTTCAACTTCTTTGCCGTCAATTTGAAACCTTGTTCCAACATGGGATCCAGCAAACACGTCTGCTGACGCGCTTAGGGCAATCCCGCTACCCGATACCGCGCCCGCTGTCAGACTAACATCGTCATCGGCAAATTTATGATAGGGCTGCCATACGGCCCCGGCCCCGCTGGTGCTAAAAACCCAGTTAGATATTACCCACACCCCAAGGTTATTAATATAAATGCGTTGGGGCTTAACATCGGGGTGCAAAACCAACAGCTGGCTTGCATCTTGTACCCAATTAATATGGCTCAACTGTGAAAGCGTCCACGGTGCGGCCAATGTGGTTATCAACGCATCGTCTTTATAAATATCTATTTCAAGGTCGCGAAAAATTATCAAAAACGAATTGTCGACACTTTGTTCAAACGCGGCCATGCGGCCATCACCAGACAGGCCATCAACGAAGACCGTTCCCGGGCGGCGATAGACCCCGCCGGTTGGCTGGACAAATACATTTTCTAGCACGCCCGCACCTTGGGCGTAGGCGACAAGGTCACCCCGACCCAACAGATCGGGCGAAAGGGCACCTGAAATAAAACTGGTTTGACGAATTTCGGTTTTTGCCATTTGTTTAAAGCCTCGCGTTTATTAGGGTGAAATCGTCTATGGCATCGGTGGTTTCTTGTTGGCTGTCGATTGTTTTGGCGGTGCGAAATTCATTTTCGGCCATGCGGTAAAGGGCCTCGGTCCGAGAGGTTGAATCGGTCAACGGTATGCAAAATTCAGCCGCCAGCCGGGCGATTAATGCCTGGTCAAAAAATGGTGGGTATTCAGTTTCACCCGGGCGAAATATGTAT